>JAADDB010000079.1 GCA_013154135.1 Chloroflexota bacterium | reverse complement strand
GGCGGGGGGAGGGGGGAGTAACGGTTGACGATTAATGAGTAACGATTAAAGGGTTGGCTGAAGGGCGAGGTCGGGTGGGATGGGTGAGGTTCTGGGGCGTAAAGAGTAACGATTGACGATTAACGATTAAGGGGGGATCGGCTGAGGGATAGGGTTGGCTTGGATGGACGGAGATTCTAACGAGTAACGGGTAAAAGAGGCGGGATGACCATCGTGGGCCGTGCGGGGCAATGCTCGGCCGGTTATGTACCTCCATCCGTGTTCCACACAACCCCCTTGGCCCCCTCCTCTCTCCCAGCATTGGGAGAGAGGAGGGGCGAAACGCCTGCGATCTTTCCCCCGCCAACCCACGAGGGGTGGAGTGAGGGCCTTCCTAAACGATTAACGATTAATGAGTAACGATTAAGAGGAGTTGGCTGGAGGATAAGGTTGGCTGCGGAGGTTGTAACGCATAACGAGTAAAAGGGCGGGAGGCCATCATGGGCCGAGGGTGGCGATTCCTGGCCGGTTACGTGTCCATATAGAGCCCCTGAAGGGGGCTTCTCCCCATTTAGCCCGGGGGGTTCAGCCCCGGGCGGTCGGACATGACCACACATCGCCGTTGCCTGCCTTAATCGTCAATCGTTACTCATTACTCGTTATGCCTCACGTACGTTGACGAACCGGTGCAATTACGGTATGATCGCCCCAGCACAGGTCCATCAGACGAAACGGTCCCCCCAGCAGACGGAACCGTTTCGTGATACCTCACGTGGCCCCCCATTCCGCCCAAAATGGGGGGCCGCTTTTTCGGGAGATGAAAGGGAGGTCCAGTCCTTGCGCCGGCTCAAACAACATCGATACGCTATCGGTTTGCTCGTTGTGACCCTGGTGGCCGCGGGGTTTCGGTTCTACGGCTTTTGGTGGGGATATCCCTACTCCTTCCACGGGGACGAGTCCTTTGTCTTCACCATGACTCTCCGGTTGGACCGCCATTTCCGGGAGACGGGCTCTTGGAACCCCCAGGTCTCCACGTACGGCTCCCTGCCCTTTTACGTGCTCTGGCTGAGCTGGCGCTTGGCCAACGCGCTCCTCCAGGTGTTGGGCCATCCCTTTGGTTGGGATACCGCACCGATTGTGTTGGTCGGCCGGCTGATTTCCGCGACGTTGGGGACTTTGACGGTCTCGGCCCTCTACTTCCTGGGCAAACGCTTGTGGCATCCGGCCATCGGCCTGTTGGGCGCTGCTTTTCTGGCCATCGCGGTTTCCCCCCTGCGGGAGAGTCATTTCTACGCGGTGGACACGATGATGGTCTTTTGGGCTGTGTTGGCCATGGTCTTTGCCGCAGGGGTGCTCAAGTGGGGGCGAAAGCGGGATTACGTGTGGACCGGCATTCTTTCCGGGCTTTCCCTTTCCACCAAGGCCGCGGGACTCCCCCTCCTGGTGCCGTTGGTCACATCCCACCTGTTGCGGGTGGGCGCGTTTTCCCTGCGCCCCTTCCGCCTGGACGTGCGCCGCGTGTTCGACCGCCAATTGGCCCTCATGTTGGGCACCGCGTTGGGCCTCTTCCTCCTCATTAATCCCTGGCCCATCGTGGACGCCCGCAATTACTGGGCTCACAACGCGAATTACGCGCTGGCCACCCAGTTCGATGTGGTGCGCGGGGCCTATCGCCCCTTCTACACCATGCACTTTGAACACACCCTCCCCTACATCTACCACCTGGTCAACCCCCTCCTTTGGGGGTTGGGTCCCCTGCTGGAGCTGGTCGGGCTCATCGGCGTGCTCTACAGCATGCGCAAAGCGTGGCAGGGGGACAAAGGGGATCTCCTCGTCCTGGCGTGGGTCATCCCTTACGGGTTGATCATCGGGTCCTGGTATGCCAAATTCGTCCGCTACGTTTTGCCCCTTCTTCCTTTCATTTCCCTTTTGGCCGCGCGTTGGTTGATCCCCTGGGCCCAGGATTTCCGCAGGCCACGACGCTACCTGGCGCGGGGCCTGATCGTCCTCACCCTGGGCACGACCCTTTTCTACGCGCTCGCCTACATGAACATCTATCGCCAACCCGACACCCGTCTGCAAGCCCTGGCCTGGATCCGGGAACACATCCCACCCGGCTCTACCATCCTGGTGGAGCGGGATTCCACCCTCAAGTTCAACCAACTGGCCTCCCGGTATGGGCTCACCCAATACCGGATCAAAGTCCTGGACCATTACGGTCAGGTGGAACAGACGGACCCCCAATTCTTCAACCCCACCCCTCCCACCCCGGAAGAAGTTCGGCGGGAGTTGTATTCCAGCCTGGAAGGCGTGGACTACATCATCATCAGTGACACGTGGATGGGACGATACCTGGCTTTGCCCGACCTTTATCCCGTGGAATATGAGTTCTACACCCGCTTGCGCAACGGGGAACTTGGGTTTAAGCTAATAAAGACTTTCAAAGTCTACCCCGAGTTCCTGGGCATTCGGATTGTGGACGACCGGGCAGAACTCACGTTTCGGCTCTTTGACCACCCGTGGATTTACGTGTTCAAACGGGTGGATGGGGAATAGGAGGAATTCCGATGCACGTGCTCATCACCGGAGGGACGGGACTCATCGGTCGAGCCGTGGTCGATTGCCTTCTCCGGCGTGACCACCGGGTGACGGTTCTCAGCCGTCGGCCTGACCGCCATGCCCACCGCATGCCATCGGGCGTCCATCTTCAGCAGTGGGATGGTCGGTCTGTGGGGGAATGGCGTGATCTGCTCCCGGAGGTGGATGCCATTATCAACCTGGCCGGGGAGAACATCGCGGCCGGTCGTTGGACCGAGCGCCGCAAGCAAGCCATCCGGGAAAGCCGTGTTCTCGCGGGGCGCGCGCTGGTGGAAGGACTGCGGCAGACGGGCGCCCGGCCCCAAGTGCTCATCCAGGCATCCGCGGTGGGCTATTACGGACCCCGGGGCGATGAGATCGTCACGGAGGAGACCCCACCCGGCCGTGATTTCCTCGCACGGGTGGCCGTGGAATGGGAAGCGTCCACCGCAGCCGTGGAGGAATGGGGCATCCGCCGTTCCATCATCCGCACCGGCGTTGTCCTCAGCCGGGAAGGGGGCGCGTTACCTCGCATGTTGCTCCCGTTCAAGCTGGGACTCGGTGGTCCCCTGGGCAACGGTCGCCAGTGGTTCCCCTGGATTCACATTGCCGATGAGGTCGGCGCCATCTGTTTTCTCCTGGAGGAAGAGGAGGCCCACGGTCCGTACAACCTCACCGCGCCCCATCCTGTGCGCAACGAGACTTTCACCCGGGTTTTGGGCCAAGTCCTTCACCGGCCCACCTTCTTCCGCGTGCCCGCGTGGGCCCTGCGCCTTCTCTTCGGTGAGATGGCGACCATCCTCCTGGAAGGACAGCGGGCCATTCCCAAACGCCTGGAAGAAGCCGGATACACGTTCCGTTTCTCCCATGTGGAAAACGCCCTATCCGACCTCCTGGGGGGATGAACATGACCAAGGACACATCCGAACCCACCCCGGAGCTCCGTGAGTGGACCCGGCGCCAGTTCCTCGCCCGTTCCCTCGCGGTGACCGGTGGGCTCATGTTGAGCTATCTGTTGGGCAAAGTGGGGTGGCATGAGTGGAAAGTCCACAGCGTCCACCCGCCGCGACGCCGGCGTCCGGGTAAGGTGCTAACCGAACATGAGTACGCGACCCTCGTTGCCCTGGCCGATCTCATCGTGCCCAGTGATGAGCTAGGGCCGGGGGCCCGCGACGTGGCCGCGGCCGACACGATTGAACAGTGGCTCATGCGGGATAGCCTCCACCTGGAACGATATCGGCAAGGTCTTCTCTGGCTGGACCAGGCCAGTGCCCAGGTGTACGGCCCGGGCACATATTTCATCCACCTGACGCCGGCCCAGCAAATAGCCCTCCTGGAGGAGGCCGACCGGGTGTTCCAGGAAATCCGGCGGCCCGCGCCCAGCCTTCTGGACCGGGCGTGGCGCTACTGGGATAAGTTGGTCGTGACGCTTTTTGGGTTGGGCAAAGGGGTGACTTTTCTCCACCTGGTCCGGGACGATGTGCTGGAAGCCGTTTACAGTCACCCAAAGACGTGGATCCCCCTGGGGTATGATGGTCCACCCCAGCCGTTGGGCTACTGGAACGGGGCCCACGGTGATTGGAACATCATCGACGACTGTCCGCCGACCAAGCGAAAGGATTTTTGGGAGAAGGCCAAATCATGATCCTTGTGACAGGTGCTGCGGGAAAAACGGGGCGCGCGGTGATTCGGGCCCTTAAGCGGCGGGAAGCGGCCGTGCGCGCGTTGGTCCATCGGCCGGAGCAGATCCGGGCCGTGCGGGAGGCGGGCGCGGCCGAAGTCATTGTGGGCGATCTCTTCGACGCGGTCCTGTTGACCCAGGCCATGGCGGATGTGCGCGCGGTCTACCACATCCCGCCGAACATGCATCCCCAGGAGATAGCGATGGGGGAGCGGGTGCTCCAGGCCGCCCGGGATGCGGAAGTCGCCCTCTTCGTCTACCATTCTGTGCTCCATCCCCAAACGGAGAAGATGCCTCACCACTGGCAGAAGTTGCGGGTGGAGGAACGCATTTTTGAGTCGGGCTTGGATTTTGTCATTCTCCAGCCCACGGTGTACATGCAGAACATCATGCCCTACTGGCGGGACATTGTGGAAAAGGGCGTCTACCGGGTGCCCTACGCTCCTTCGACCCGCTTGACCTGGGTGGATTTGGCCGATGTGGGAGAGGCCGCGGCCATTGTCCTCACGGAGCCGGGGCACGCGGGCGCGATTTACGAACTGTGCGGTCCGGACACGTTGACTCAGGACCAGGTGGCCCTTATCCTCAGCCGAGTCCTCAAACGGCCGGTCCGCGCGGAGAAGATGCCGTTGGAGGAGTGGGAGGCTCGGGCCAGGGCTGCCGGGTTGAGCGATTACGCGCGGGAGACGCTCAAACGCATGTTTCTGTACTACGAGGCGTACGGGTTGTGGGGCAATGCCAACGTGCTGCGTTGGCTCTTGGGCCGGAGCCCCACCCGGCTGGAGGTGTTCGTGTCCGGGCTGTTGACTGACAAAGCCCGGTAGCACCTGGGCAGGATGCCGGAGCGAGAGTTTTGTGGGGGACCCCGCACAGGGTCGGACCCGTCCGTTACGCTACAACAAAGGAGGAAAACCCATGACGGTCATCGCACAACCACACGGTCTTTACTTTGAGGACCTGGAAGTGGGAGATGTCATCCAGACGGATGGAAGGACCATCACCGAGGCGGATATCGTGCTCTTCGCGGGGCTGAGCGGGGATCATTACAAGCTCCACACCAACGAGGAGTACGCGAAGACCACCCCGTTCGGCACTCGCATCGCCCATGGTCTGCTCGTCCTCTCCATCGGTACGGGATTGGCCATGCAGTTGGGCTTCCTCAACGGCACGGTGGAGGCCTTTATGGGCCTGGATTGGCAATTCCGGCGCCCGGTGTTCATCGGGGATACGATTCACGTGGAGGCGGAAGTCGCGGAGAAGAAGCCGATGAAGCGCCTGGGCGGGGGGTTGATCACCCTGAAAACCCGAATCCTCAACCAAAAGGGAGAGGTGGTCCAGCGGGGCACGTGGACGATCTTGGTCAAGAGCCGCGGCGCGACGAGCGCAACGTGAGGTGAGTGACCAGAAGTTGCAGGGCGAGGTTGGGGTCGATCTCGCCCTGCTTGATGCTCACATCCGTCTGCAAAAGCCACTCCATGGCCCGGTGCAACACATGCCATTTCAACCGCCGAGCCACCTTCAAATCCCGTCGGAGTGTCCACGCGGGCACCCTCAGCGCCCGCGCGATCTCATCGGAACTCTTCCCCGCTTCGTCCAATTCCTTCATGCCGATGTAGATGCGGTACTGCCGGGCCAACAGGGCTAAGATCTGCAAGGGATGCTGTCCCTCGCGCAGGGCTTGCTGGAGGAGGCGAATGGCGCGCGTTTTTTGGCCTTCCCCAATGGCCGTCACCAGGTGGAAGATGTTGGCTTCCTGGGTGTAAGGCACCAGCGCGCGCACATCCTCTTCTGTGATGTACCCACCGGCCCCCGCGTATGTGCGCAGTTTCTCCAACTCCTGGTGGAGGAGTCGGAAGTTCGTGCCCAAGATGTCGGCCAACAGGGTCACCGCGGCCGGGTCCAGGTCCACTTGGAGGCGTCGTGCGTGTTCTCGTATCCACTTCTGCACGTAGGCCCGACGCTCACGCGGGGGAGGAAGGAGGAAGGCTTTGACCTGGGCTTTCCCCTGGTCGGCCAAAGGCGCCAGCGCGCGGAGCACTGGATGGTTCTTGGGGAGAGGTTTCGTCTCCACGAAGACGAGGTGGGTGCTGTCCGGCACGTGGGGGAGGTAATCGAGGAGCGCGCGGAGGGCTGTTTCCTGCTTGGGCAGGTCGGAGAGCCACTCGCGCACGAGGACAAGCCGCCGATCCCCGAGGAAGGGGAGGACGTCCGCTTCCCCCTGGAGCCGGGATACGTCCACGGGCTTTTCCAGGACGACCACGTTCAGATCCCCAACGCCGGGGTCGGCCATTACCTCCTGGCGTAGGCGCTCCACTTCTTGGTGGATGGAGAATTCCTCGTCTCCGTGCAGGACGGTGATCATGGTCTGCCTCACGTGTGGGTGAGTCGCACGAAGTGGATCTTGTGCTTGCCCGCGCCGCTCCGCCGGATGCTGACGAGTTGGGCCTTGGAGACGTGGGGATCGGTGGTCAGCACATCCTGGGCCCAATAGCCCAGGGGCTGGGCCGCGGCCAGGGCCAAGGTGGTGGACACCAGCGCGGTGGGGAGTCGGTCCCACCACTTGCGTTTCTTTCCGGCCAGGGAGAGGACGGCGGCCAATCCCGCCAGCACGCTGGCCGTCACCAAATTCGTGCCACAGTGGGGGTGGATGGCTAACCGCATTTCCCCTTCCTGTAGCCGTCGGATGGCTTCACGGACCGCGTCCCGCAGCGCGTCGGTGGGGATGTCGCCGTATATGTAGAATCCAAAGGGGGTGCTGCGTCCGGCCATGGAAACGCCCGGCAGCCGTTCACTGAGAATGTGGATGGTCGCGTGCTCAATGGCATGATTCCGTCGGGTGTTGGCCACCGGCGGGATCCGGTTGAGCAACCCTTCGATGCGTGTTTCCCAAGATCCCATGGAGATGACCTCCTTTGTTTGCACATGGGTGTTACTGAATTTTGGCCGAACGGTCCTTCGGTTCGCCCTGGATACCGAACCACCGGGCCGTCTTCCTGATGCTTCATATCTTACCCTGACTTGCGTGAACAACCAAAGGAGGATGGGGGGAGTAAGGAGTAACGATTAACGATTGACGATTAAGGGGCAGAATGCGGGGATGGCCCTTCGATGCTCGGCTGGCGAGAGAAAATCCCCATTGGCGGCGGACGGGTCCGTGGAGTAAGGAGTAACGATTAACGATTGACGATTAAGGC
>JAADDB010000076.1 GCA_013154135.1 Chloroflexota bacterium | reverse complement strand
AAACCACACAAAACAGTTCTCTCCGGGAAAGAGACCTGCAAAATTTTCTTCCCAACGGGATCATTTTCGTTGAATCTGGTTGACAGACAAAACTCGGTAGTGCCTTGGCCGCGGACGGGGCCAGGGGCTAACGAGTAATGAGTAACGATTGACGATTAAGGTGGACGCACGGCCGTGCCCCCGCTATTCGCATACAACCATGTGTGGTCATGCCCCATCGCCCGGGGCTGACCCCCCGGGCTAAGAATGGGAAGCCCCCTGCGAGGGCTCTATATGGGCACATGACCGGCCGAGCATCGTTCCATACGGCCCATGATGGCCTTCCGCCCCTCTTACTCGTTACTCGTTATGCGTTAGGCTCTTCGCCCATCCCGGCCGACCTCTCCCTTCAGCCACCCCTCTTAATCGTTACTCATTAATCGTTAATCGTTACTACCAACACGAGAGCCAGGCCGCCTCCAAGCCACACATGTCCCACGTCTTCTACAGACGTCAGCCACTGCATGTGTCCAAAATCGAGTTGTGCGTGATGCAATGCCGGGGCCAATCCCTGGGTGATGAGCCCGGTCACCCGGGAGGAGAGGGCCAATAGCCCCACACGACGCCCTTGCCCCCGGATGCGCACGCCTTCCCCGTGACGGAGAATATACCCCATTTCCCCCCGATGGAGAAAGCTCACCCGGGCAGCGGCCCACTCCGGTCGGGCGATGAGGAGAAGCCGCCCCAATCCTTCGGCCAAGGTGCCTTCCAGCAAGCCCAACAGTAAGATGTCCTTGGCTCCTGTGGTGATCGCGTAGTTCAAGGCCACTTCCAAGGACGCAAAGGCCGCATCTTGATACGTGGGCAGGTGCTGCGCGCCCCTTTGTCGCCACTCACGCCAGATGTGGGAGGGCACGTGATCCACCGGCCCGACAAGGCGGTCCGGCACACAGCCGCATTGGTGGGCCATCTCCCACGCGCGGGCAAGGACCAACACTTCTCGTCCTTGCCCCAGTGAGGGGAGATGTGGCAGGTCCTCTTGGGCCACTTCTCCTGCCAGAATCAAGGCCCTTTTCCCGGCGCTCACGGTTTACCTCGCTGCCTGAGGTTCCCCCTGCTCTTCTAGGTGCAGGAGTTCTTCCACCGCGGTGTACGGGTCGACTTCTCGGGCCAGCACCCGTTGGACCGTTTGGTCCAGCGCTTGGGGAGAAATCCGGTGCACCAGGCGCTGGACCAGGGCTTCGCGCAGGATCTGTTCCAGCCCATGGGTGACGCGCGCTTCCTCCCGTTGGCGCAGTTCGCCCGTCTCCATCAGGTAGGCGCGATGGGCCTCGACGGCTTGGACCAGTTCGGGGACGCCTTCGCCCCGGGTGGCCACGGTTTTGATGATGGGCGGGGTCCAGCCCTGGGTGTTGCCCCCGGGTTCTTCCACCCGCATGGTTTGACCGTGGTGGACGACGGTGCGTGGGCCCAACCCCAACATGGCTTGGAGGGCCATGACCGTGCGTTCGGCCCCTTCCCGGTCCGCTTTGTTGACGACGAAGATGTCCGCGATTTCCAAAATGCCCGCCTTGATGGCCTGGATGTCATCCCCCAGGCCGGGGGCTTCCACTACAATGACCGTGTGGGCCGAGGACGCGATGTCCACTTCTGCCTGGCCCACGCCGACAGTTTCCACCAAAATGCGGTCAAAGCCCATCGCGTCCAGCACTTGAATCACGTCATCCGTCGCGCGGGCCAGTCCACCCAAACTGCCCCGGGTGGCCATGCTCCGGATGAACACCCCCTCATCTCCCACCAAATCGCGCATCCGCACCCGGTCGCCCAGGAGAGCTCCGCCGGAGAAGGGGCTGGTGGGGTCGATGGCGATGATGCCCACGGTCAGGCCTCGGTTTCGGTACTCGCGGGCCATCGCGTTGACGAGGGTGGATTTGCCCGTGCCCGGGGCTCCGGTGACGCCGACAATGTGCGCGCGACCGGTTGAGGGGAAAAGGGTTTGCAGAATGCGCTCCGCGGTGGGGCCGCCGTTTTCGACCAGGGTGATGAGCCGGGCCAGGGAACGCCGGTCCCCTCCCTGGGCAGCTGTGATCAGTTCCGTTGTGGATGCGCCATGTCGTCTCATCAATGTCCGTTGCTCCTGTTGAGATGCTGAAGGTCTTGTCTGATGGACGGACAAAACCCGGTAGCCCTTGGGCCGCGGACGGCACGGAAAGGGTCAAGGACGAGAGGCCAAGGTAAAATCGACAAAACCTGGCGTTAGGCCAACCTAACCGTGGTCGTCCGTCGTGCGTCCTCTCTCCGTGCCCGCCCACACGCGCAAAAGACAGGTCTCCGGAAAAGGATCACTCTGTTGCCGTCGCGGATGTCTGCCGTTCTTCCAGCGCCTGCCAGATGAAATCCACGATGTCCTGGGTCAACGTCCCCGGCCCGAACACGCCGTGCACCCCCAAGGCCCTCAGTTTGGGGATGTCCTCGTCCGGGATGATGCCGCCGACCAGGATCAGCACATCTTCCATGCCCTTTTCCCGCAGCAGTCGGATCACTTTGGGAACCAGGGCCATGTGGGCGCCGGAGAGGATGGAGAGCCCCACCACGTCCACGTCCTCCTGCACGGCCGCTTCAGCAATGGCTTCCGGGGTCTGCCGGATGCCGGTGTAGATGACTTCGAATCCCGCATCGCGTAACGCGCGGGCCACGACCTTCGCCCCCCGGTCGTGACCGTCCAGCCCCGGTTTGGCCACGAGGACACGCACCTTCTCTCTCGTGTTCATGATGCCTCCTAGCGTAAGTTTTGTGCAAGTAGAGGTTCAGATCTTGGACTTTGGACAAACGTGGTCGCTCGAAAAAGCGGGAAAGGGGGTTGCCTCCCTTTTCTCCCACTTCAGAGGCGAACCCTTCCCCAACAACTCTCCTCCGGCCTGGGGTGCGGACCCGTCCGCCTCGGTACGGCCGAGTCCTGCCCTCCGGCCAGGGCCGATTGTCCAAAGTCCAAACGTTGTCCAAAGTCCACTCGGATCATCAAAAGCGGAGGGTTGGGCGGCAGACGGCCCATCCCTCACGCTAAACGTCTTTCGTCCAACGGGCTGTGGATTAGAACCAAGCGGGTTCCTCCCATTCCCCGAACTCTTCCCGCAGGACTCCCATGATCTCGCCCAGGGTCGCGTAGGCGGCCACCGCGTCGAGGATGGGGTACATCAGGTTTTTGTCGGTGCGAGCCGCGTGTCGTACTTCGCGCAAGGTGCGGGCCACTTCCCGGTTATCCCGGGTGCGCCGCACTTCGTTCAGTCGCGCCACTTGGCGTTCGTATCCCTGGGGGTCCATCTCCAACAGGGGGATTTCGATGGGCTCGTCCAGGACGTATTCGTTCACTCCCACGATGATGCGCCGTTTGGCGTCCACTTCCATTTGATAGCGGAACGCGGCGTCCGCGATTTCCTGTTGTGGGTAGCCTCGTTCGATGGCCGCGATCATGCCGCCCAGGGCCTCGATGCGTCGGAAGTACTCGTTGGCCGCTTCCTCCAGCCGGTTGGTCAACTCTTCCACGTAGAAGGAGCCACCCAACGGGTCTATGGTGTTGGTCACTTCCGTCTCATGCGCGATGATCTGTTGTGTGCGCAGGGCGATGCGCACGGCCTTTTCCGAGGGCAGGGCTAAGGCTTCGTCCATGGAGTTGGTGTGGATGCTCTGCGCGCCTCCCAGTACCGCGGCCAGGGCCTGCAGGGTGACCCGGACGATGTTGTTCTCCGGCTGTTGGGCCGTGAGGGTGCAGCCCGCGGTCTGGGCGTGGAAGCGTAGTAGCCAGGAACGCGGGTTCTTGGCGCCGTAACGGTCGCGCATGGCCCGGGCCCAAATGCGTCGGGCCGCGCGGAATTTGGCGATTTCCTCAAAGAAATCATTGTGCGCGTTGAAGAAGAAGGAAAGCCGCGGCGCGAACCGGTCCACATCCAGCCCGCGATCTATGGCCCATTCCACGTACGTGAACCCGTCCGCCAAGGTGAAGGCCAATTCCTGAACCGCGGTGGAGCCCGCTTCTCGGATGTGGTATCCGGAGATGCTGATGGGATGCCAAAGGGGCATCTCATTCGCGGCGAATTCTATGGTGTCCACCACCAGCCGCATGGAAGGCTCGGGCGGGAAGATGTATTCCTTCTGCGCGATGTATTCCTTCAGGATGTCGTTTTGGATGGTGCCCCCGAGTTTGTGCCGGGGGATGCCCCGCTTTTCCGCGGCCACGATGTACATGGCCCAGATGACCGCGGCCGGGGAGTTGATGGTCATGGATGTGGTCACCTGGTCCAGGGGGATGCCGTCCAGGAGGACTTCCATGTCCCGGAGGGAGGACACGGCCACGCCGCATTTGCCGAATTCTCCTTCTGCCTCGGGCGCGTCCGTGTCATACCCGTACAAGGTGGGCATGTCAAACGCGATGGAAAGGCCGGTCTCCCCTTCGGAGAGGAGGTATTTGAACCGTTGATTGGTCTCCTCCGCGGTGCCGAATCCCGCGAACATGCGCATGGTCCACAGGCGGCCCCGGTACATGGTGGGATAGGGGCCGCGGGTGAAGGGGAATTCGCCCGGGAGCCCCAGATCCCGCATGTAGTCCATTTCGACCACGTTGTCAGGGGTGTACACTCGTTCGACGGGAAGCCCGGAGAGGGTCATGAACTGCTCATAACGCTCGGGGAAGCGGTCCAGGGCTTTCTGGACGGTGGTTTCTTGCCAACGCTTCTTCTCCCGCCGTACTTCTTGCGCCTTTTCCCGATCGTACATGGGTCACCTCCGTTGGTGCACCAACCATCTTTCAAAGTGTTTTGCGGACAGGGTTGGGGTACGCCCCGTCCCCGGCTTTCAAGCCGAACGCCTTTCCCTTATACCCGTTGGCCCGATTGACGGACAAAACGTGGTCGGCGGACGGGCCATGGAGTAACGGGTAACGATTGACGATTAAAGGGCTGAATGCCGGGATGGCCCTTCGATGCCGGGCCGGCGAGAAAAAGTCCCCCTTGGCCGCGGACGGGTCCGTGAAGTAACGATTAACGATTGACGATTAAAGGGCTAAATGCCGGCATGGCCCTTCCATGCCGGGCCGGCGAGAAAAAGTCCCCCTTAGCCGCGGACGGGCCCGCGCCTCGTTTGAAATTCATTGTAACGCACCTCCCAGGGGAGGGCAAGGGGTGGTCTATCGTCCATCTGTCACCTTTCCCATTCAAGCCCCAGGTGTTCTCCATCTGTTGTCAGATGGAGCGTGCTGTCCGGCTTTGGGGGGAGGAGCAAGCGGACGGTGGGGTGCTGGAGGAGTTCGGGGGATTCTTTTGCCCGGCGGGATAAGTACAGGTAGGGGGGATCTGCGATGCCGTCGGTCCAGTGGGATGTGAGCACAAGGGTGGCTTTGGCGGTGTTTTCCTTCTGTTCCGCGGGGATGCCCTGGGGTGCGTAGAGGAGTTGAAAATGTCCGTAGGTGAAGGTGATGATGGGGGGCGTCCCGGAGAGGACGCGGACGAACCACCTCCCCACGTTTCCTTCCAGGCCTGGTTCCAGGAATTCGGGCTCGCCGCACACGCGGAGCCATTCGGCCAGGGCCGCGGGGTTTTCCGTGGGAAATGGGGCCCACGCGCGTCGAGGAGGAATCCGTCTCAACAACGTGGCCTGGGTCGCGGTGATATTCTCCTCCCACCGGGTGAGCACGACCAGATCCACGTTCCACACGCCCAAGGGCATTCGGAAACCCACCCACGTTTGGAAAGCGATGCTATCGGAGGGTCCATCGACCAGCACGGTGTGTTCCCGGGGATCCAGGAGCAACAGCCCTTCCCCTTGGGGGTAGACCCACACATGGGCATACCCTCTGGGGGAACGGGCCAGTTTATAGCCCATCCCTCCGGCCCATGTGACCAGTAACAACAGGAGCATCGGCCAGGCCCAACGGCGGATCACTTCCTGCATGGCCCTCGTCCTCTGCTACACTCCTGAACGAGTGAGGGGAACGCCTATCGTGGGCGGCAACGGGCGCGCAGCTTCCCTTACTACACATCACACTCTGCAGCCATGCTAGCCCGCATCAATCGGTACTCATCACTCGTTACCACCCTGATCTGTTCAAGCCGATCCCCTCCTCCAGCCAGCCCCTTACTCATTAATCGTCAATCGTTACTCCCCCACCCACGTAAGTGTGTTGGGATCCCATCCGGGCAGCGCGTGGCGGAGGAAGGTGAGAAGCCCCTGGATGTCCTCGGGCGTTAGGTCGTAGCGGAGATCGCGCAAGTACTTGGCACAGACGCCCGGTTCCAACCCGAGGCGCGGCGCGTACGCACGGGCGATGTCATCCAGGTGCGCCAGACCTTCGGCCTTGCTCGCGAAGAGGGCCTCAATGACCCCGGCATCCCTCACCGCGTCCAGCCGGTCCCGACGCACACTCCAAAGGGCAAAGACAAAGGGCAGGCCCGTCCACTTCAGCCACTCGTCCCCCAAATCAAACACGTACGGCACCCCGCGGTCGCCCACAGGCCGTCGGTGCGTGCCTTCCACGAGCGCGTCATCACCGATGAGCAAGGCCGCGGACGCGTGGGCCAACATAGCATCCAGATCCTGGGGGTGGACCTGATATCGCGGGGTGACTCGGTAGTACTCCCGGTATAGCACCTTCAGCAGCGCGACGCTCGTGGCCGAATGGTCGCTCAGGGCCACCACCCGGTCGGCCAGCTCCACGGGATCGGGGTGCCAGGAGAAGAGGAGGACGGTTTTCACCGCGCCCAAGGTCGCGATCCCCAGGTGAGGCACCACGGCCAACATCTCCGCGTGCCGCGCGGTTTCTATCGCGGAAATGGGCGCGATGTCGATTTCCCCCTCCACCAACATGCGATTCAGCGCGGTGGGCACCCCGTAGACGTAGGAGACATCCCGGTCCGCGAGCCTTTCCCGGATGCGGTAGTAGAGGGGTTGGACGTTCAGGTAGTCGATAACCCCCAACCGTACACTCATTACTGCTTGTCGTCCTCCGGGGAGACCATTTGGTCGATCCAGTGCAGGTATGGTGCGAATCCTTCCTGGATGGGCAGTTGTACGATCTCAGGGACCTCATAGGAGTGGTGGGTTCGGATGTATTGCTCCACGTTTGCGTATCGGTCCCTGCGGGTTTTGATGACGAGGAGGACTTCCGGGTCCTCCTGGATTGTGCCCTTCCAGCGGTACACGCTTTGGATGTCCATGAGCTGAACGCACGCGGCCAGCCGGGCTTCGACGAGGCCACGGGCCAAGGTCTGGGCCTCTTCCCGGGAACCGCACGTGGTCAACACGACCGCGTATTCCGCCATCTTTCTTCCTCCTTTTGGGTCGATGTTCCCTTTTGCGCTGACGGACAAAACTTGGTAGTACCCCGGCGGCGGACGGGTCCGCACCTGGGCGGGGCGCCGATGTTTTCGCCCCGTGCATAGTAAGAGTTTTTGGTGGTGTGGCGGGCGGGCGAAGCCCG
>JAADDB010000149.1 GCA_013154135.1 Chloroflexota bacterium | reverse complement strand
CGGGCGGGCGAAGCCCGCCCGCCACGCACACAAAACTCTCTCTATGCACGGGGCGAAAACATCGACGTCCCGCCAAGGTGCGGACCCGTCCGCCGCCAAGGTGCTACTGAATTTTGGCCGTCCATTAGACCCCGTCTTCCTCATTTTCAGCGCATCTTAGCACACGGGGAAAGAAGCCCCAAAGCGTTTTGGACGGTTAGCCGTGCGGGTGAACGACTCATGAGTGAGGGGGCTCCCCACCAAGGGGGGGCGTGGCCGGATTTTTCCTCCGAGCTGTTGTTGTATCCCTTCCCCCACCTCTTATGCTATTATGTACGATGGAGAGAAAGGTGACGGTTGCGGGAGGCGCGGCATTTGCCATCCCCATAGCCCGTGATATCCTGGGAGGGGAGAATGGTCCGAGTCATCGGCGGAGAGGCGAAAGGTCGGATTTTGAAGTCGGTGCGGGGCAAGGGCACACGGCCCATTACGGACCGGGTCAAGGAGGCCCTGTTCAACATTTTGGGGCCGGAGGTGCTCGACGCCCGGGTGCTGGATCTCTTCGGCGGGACCGGCGCTGTGGGCATTGAGGCCTTGAGTCGCGGGGCAGAGCACGCGACGTTTGTGGAGCTTGCTCCCAAGGCCTACCGCGTCTTGCGGGAGAACCTCCGGCTGACCGGATTCCAGGACCGGGCCCGTACCGTGCGGGGGGATGCCTTCGCCTTCCTCCGAGGCCGCCCAGAAGCCCCTTATGATATCGTCTACATCGCCCCTCCCCAATACCGGGGCATGTGGCGCAAGGCCTTGGAATTCCTGGACGAGCACCCCGAGTGGGTGGCGGATGAGGGCCTCATCGTCGTCCAGATCGACCCTCGGGAGTGGGACCCCCTGGAACTCCGGCATTTCGATTTGGAGCGCGAACGGGCCTACGGGGACACTTTGCTCCTCTTCTGGCGCAAGCGTCCTACGCAGGAGCCACCCGCCGGATGATGGCCATCACTTTCCCCTGGATTTGGACGGCCTCCGCGGGTTTGAGGATGGGTTCGTACGCGGGATTTGCCGGTTGCAGGCGAACGTAAGGCCCTTCCTGGTAGAAATACTTCAACGTGGTCTCCTGGTCATCCCGCAGCCACACGGCCACCATGTCCCCGTTACGGGCCTCCTCCTGCCGTCGGAGGATGACCAAATCCCCATCGTGGACAGAGGCATCCACCATGGAATCCCCGCGCACGCGCAGCGCGTACATGTCCGTCTCGTCGGGGAGGATGTCCCGCGTCAACTCCAGAATGTCCACATCCTCGTCCAAGGTGGGTTCTGCGAAGACGGGTTCGCCGGCCACGATGTAACCCGCGATGGGGATGCGCACAATCTCCGACGCCACGGCCGGTGCTGGGGGGGCAAGTCCTTCCTGGGCCAGCCAGGCCAGCGCCTTTGGGGTTAACCGGACCCCTCGGGAGGCTCGGGAATCCCGTTCAATGTACCCACCTTTTTCCAGCCAATCCAAGTGGTGCTTGATCACCGCGGTGGATCGGGCTCCCACCGCGCGTTGGAGTTCCCGAACAGTGGGGGGACGTCCGTTTTCCTGGAGGTGGAAGTAGATGTGGCGGAGGATATCTTGGCGTCGTTCGGTCAAGATCTGAGGCATTCTTCTCCCTCCCCGGTATTGGGTCGCATGAGCAATGGATTCGGGTTGACGGTTTGCTTCGATTATAGCGAACGCTTGTTCTAAAGTCAAATTTCCTCGCCCATTCCGGCCGATCTTGACCTCCGGCCAACCGCCTCTTAATCGTGACTCGTCCATCGTTACTCATCACGCCCCCCTGCCACTTTCGAGTTCGCGTGGGGTGTGCTATCATAACGCTGCAGAAAAGGTTGGCACACCTTGTGGCATCCTGGGTCGTGCCCTCGAGATGAGCCGCTAGGAGGAAGGCATGATTCGCTTGGGATGCGCGGTGCGCGTGCTGGGCAAACCCGGTCTAAAGCCGTATGACACCCGACGCTGGCAATCAGGGCCACACCTGAGCGTCAGCTTGGCGTACGTGCGGGATATCCTCCACTATCTGCACAAAGCAGACATCCGCATGTACCGCCTGGCCTCGGATCTGGCGCCCTACATCACCCATCCCGACTTCCCCGAGTTCCACCACCAAATCGACGAGGCCCTGGCCGAGTTGGCCCATGTGGGGAGTTTGGCCCGCGAGTACGGTATCCGCCTGACCTTCCATGCCCCCTCCCATGTGGTGCTCAGCAGCAGCAACCCCGCGCTGGTGGAACAGGGGATGCGCACGTTGAACGTGCTGGCCCGCATGTTGAACGAAATGCACTTGGGCCCGGAAAGCGTCGTCGTCCTGCACGTGGGCGGAGGATACGAGAACCCGGCCGCCGCGCTGGAACGCTTCTGCCGCCACGTGGACCAATTGCCCCCTGAAACACGCCAGCGCCTGGCCCTGGAACACGACGACACCACCTTTGACCTCATGGATGTGTTGACCGTCCACGAACGGACGGGCATCCCCGTGGTCTTCGACTTCCTCCACCATCGCCTGTTGAACCGCGGTCGCGTGCCCCTGGACGAAGCCGTGGACATGGCCCTGCGCACATGGCCGACGAACGTGCGTGCCAAACTCCATCTCGCCTCGCCCAGCACCGCGGCCCGCCGGGTGGAACGGAAAAACCCCGTCACCGGTGAACGGTTTGTCACCGTCCACCCGCCCCTCCTGCACCAGCACAGCGACTTCATTCACCCCTTTGACGCCATCGAGCTCCTGGACAGCCTCAGGGGGCGGGATGTGGATGTGATGGTTGAAGCGGGCGGCCATGACATCGCCCTGGGCAAGTTGCGACAAGATCTGCAACGTCTGGCCCCGCACTTGGCCGCAGAAGTGGCAGGCGCACCCGGACGCGCGGTGGAGGAGACCATCCTCACCTGGGAGGAGTGGGCCGGCGTGGAGGAAGAGGACGGCGATCGCGTGCTGGTAGTGGTGATGAACAACCCGCGGGACTTCGAGATCGCGCGGGACGAGGGGTGGTACCGGATCCCGGTGGAGCGAGCACCCGACATGGTCGCCGCGGACTACCTCGCGTTCTACCTGACCAAGGTGTTCGGCCCCGAACGGTGGTCCATCCCCTACATCGCGCCTGTTCGACGATACCGCCTGGCGCGGCGCCGCGAACTCCTACCCGAGGAGGGCGACCATCCTCGGGCGGACGCGTGGTACTACAAAGTGGAAATCGGCCCCCTGCGCCGCCTGCCCCATCCCATTCCCAGTCGGCGCCTCCGACGCGTTACCTTCATCCCCACAACCTTGCGTCGCCTGCTGGAAGCCGAGGAGATCAACGACCTCTGGTTAGGGCCCACAGCCCAGGAACAGCTGTACAAAGCCCTCATCCGTTATCGGGTGCCGGCCGTTCAGGAACCGGCCGTAGGGGAGGGGCACACGCCCTACCAGGGGGGTATCGACATCCCCTGCGTGGACGGGGTCGTCCGGGTTCTCATCGCGGATGAGGAAGGCGCGTGGGAAGAGGATGAGCGCACGGTCATCCTAGTTCCCCCGGAAAAAGTCCTGGGGCAGTTGGACGCGGTGGTGGAACAAGTGCTGGACCGGGTGAGGGAACGGGGAGATACCAAGCCCCAGGACGCGGAATCGTCCCTACCGCATCGCTTTCGATGACCGATAACCGGTTGCGTGGATAAAGGGGTTTTGTGTGGGGCAGGAAGACGTCCTCCGTCCCGCACAAAAAACATCTTCTAGAGAAAGGAGCACAAACACATGTCCACACTACTTTTGCGGCACGCTGATGTACTCATCACCATGGACCCCGATCCGGAAAAACGGCTCATTCACGATGGAGCCATCTTCGTGCAGGACAACGTCATCCAACAAGTGGGGCCCACGGATGAACTTCCCCAGGACGCGGATACCGTCATCAACGCGCGGGGACTCATCGTGCTGCCCGGCCTGGTCAACACCCATCACCACCTCTACCAGACACTGACCCGGGCCGTGCCCGAAGCCCAAAACGCGAACCTCTTCCAATGGCTGAAAACCCTATACCCCATCTGGGCCGAACTCACGGGTGAAGGCGCCTACGTGAGTGCCCTCGTCGGCATGGCCGAACTCATCATGTCCGGGTGCACCACGACCAGCGACCATCTCTACATCTACCCCAACGACGTCAAATTGGACCACACCATCTACGCGGCCCGGGAAATCGGCATCCGCTTCCACGCCAGCCGGGGGAGCATGTCCTTGGGCGAATCCAAAGGGGGCCTGCCCCCCGACCGGGTCGTAGAGGACGAAGCCCAAATCCTGAAGGACACCCGACGGGTCATCGAGACGTTCCACGATCCCAACCGATTTGCCATGGTCCGCATCGTCGTCGCGCCGTGTTCCCCCTTCTCCGTGACGCCCGACCTGATGCGGGAATCCTGCGCATTGGCCCGGTCCTACGGCGTCCACTGTCACACCCACCTGGCCGAAACGTTGGACGAGGAGCAATTCTGCCTGGAGCAGTTCGGCATGCGTCCGGTGGAGTACGCGGAGAGCCTGGGTTGGGTGGGGGATGATGTGTGGTTCGCCCACGGCGTGCACGTGAACGACCAGGAAATTGCCCTCTTCGCCCGCACGGGCACGGGCGTGGCCCATTGTCCCAACTCCAACATGCGACTGGCCTCGGGCATTGCGCCGGTGCGCAAGTACTTGGACGCGGGCGTGCGTGTGGGCCTGGGGGTGGACGGCTCGGCCAGCAACGACAGCTCCCACATGGTGGCCGAAGCCCGTCAAGCCATGCTCCTCCAGCGGGTCATGGGGAACCCCGCGGGGCTGACCGCGTGGGAGGCCCTGGAACTGGCCACCGTGGGTGGGGCCAAAGTGCTGGGTCGGGATGACATCGGCCGGTTGGCGCCGAACATGGCCGCGGATTTCATCGGCTTCCGCCTGGAGCGACTGGAATACGCGGGCGCGCTCCATGACCCGGTCGCGGCCCTGGTGTTCTGCACTCCTCAGAACGTGGACCTGAGCGTCATCAACGGGAAAGTGGTGGTGGAAGATGGGCACTTCACCCACTTCGACATCGCCCCCATCATCCGGCGTCACAACGCCATTGCCAAGCAAATGGTGGAACAGGCCCGAGCGCGGGGGTGAGTCCGGGCGAAAGGGGCTTCCGATGGACGGACACGTGCCGGCTTTTCTAACACAATGCTAACACTGAACAAACGTCCTTCTTGCGGGGGATCGGGTAAGCTGGGATGGACCTAGGCCCTTTGTCGGTCCTCCGGCAGAGGGACGGAGGAAAAACCACGAAGGAGGAGAAAGCAATGCCGCGCCGACGAGTGAAAGTGCCCATCCGCACCGCGGAGGAAAAGGCTGAGGAACAGAATGTGGAGGTGAAGCCTGAGGCTGTGGAGGAAACCCCCAAAGCCGAGGAAGTGACCCCAACCACGTCACCGGCGGACACGCGGGAGGACATCTCGGCGGAAGCGGAATCCTCGGTTGAACAAGTGGACGTGCAATCCTTGCTGAAGGAGATAGAGACCTTGAAGGCAGAGTTAGAAAAGGCACGAGCGGAAGCTGCCGAGTACAAGGACAAGTACTTGCGCACGGCGGCGGAGATGGAGAACATGCGCAAGCGCGTGGAAAAGCGCTTCGCGGAGGAGGCAGAACAGGAGAAGTTGCGCTTCCTGCGCAACATCCTCCCTGTCATCGACCACTTGGAGATGGTGCTCAAGCACAGCGAAAGTGACCCCGAGGTGCTCCGACAAGGGGTGGAGATGACACTGCAGGAGTTCCTGCGCACACTGGAACGGGAAGGGGTCAAACGCATCCAGAGCGTGGGACAGCCCTTCGACCCCTTCATTCATGAAGCGGTGGAAGTCGTGGAGACGGATGCCGTTCCTCCCGGCACGGTGGTGGAGGAGTTGCAAGCCGGATACATGTACAAGGACAAACTCATCCGGCCGGCCCGAGTTCGTGTGGCCAAAGAACCAGGTGACGCGTCCCGCTAAGGGAGCAGCAAACATCTGGAGCAATCGGGGGAACATGGTCTATGGAATTCAAGGATTATTACAAGATACTCGGTGTTAGTCCCAACGCGACGGAGAAGGAGATCAAAAAGGCCTACCGTCAGTTGGCCCGCAAATATCACCCGGACGTGAATCCCAACGATCCCCAGGCAGAGGAGCGCTTCAAGGAGATCAACGAGGCGTATGAAGTGCTCTCGGACCCGGAGAAGCGGAAGAAGTACGATCAAATGCGCCAGCAGTACGAGGCCTGGCAACGCGCGGGTCGTCCTGGGGGCGGGTTTGATTGGGGACGCTGGGCCGCGGGTGGTGGTCCGGCCGGCCCCGGAGGTGTGCACGTGGAGTACATCAACCCCGAGGACTTGGGGGATTTGTTCGGCGATTTGGGGGGCTTGGGCGGATTTTCCGATTTCTTCCAACAGATCTTCGGCGGCGGGCCGACCCACGGACGGGCCCAATACAAAGCCCGTCCCCGTCGCGGTCGGGACATAGAACAGCCCATCCAGATCACCTTGGAAGAGGCGTTCCACGGAGGCACCCGTCGGCTGCGTCGGGAGGATGGCAGCACCATTGAGGTGCGTATCCCGCGCGGCATCGACACGGGAAAGCGCATCCGCGTGCGGGGCGAGGGGATGCCCGGTGTGGCCGGCGGCGAACCCGGGGATCTCTACCTCCGGGTGGAAGTGCTGCCCCATCCCGTGTTCGAACGCCGAGGCGACGACCTGTACGTGAAGGTCCCGGTGGATTTGTACACCGCGGTCCTGGGTGGGGAAGTGCGCGTGCCCACCATCGAAGGAAAACACGTGCTGCTCAAAATCCCCCCGGGCACGCAGAACGGGAAGATCTTCCGGCTGCGGGGCAAGGGCATGCCCAAGCTGAAAAAGCCGGATGAACGTGGGGATCTGTACGCGGAGGTCGTGGTTCGGATTCCCACGGATTTGACGCCGGAAGAACGGAAGCTATTCGAACAGTTACGCGAACTCGCCCGACGACGGGGCACAACGGGTGGTTAAGATGATGAGCAGGAAAAGCGCATTAGCACCCAGATGGTACGGTCAGATGTACGATCCGCAGTTCGCGGAGGACATTCCGCGGTTCTCCAAACGCATTGCTGCCCTGTTGGCCGGCGTCTCTCCGGCCACAATCCGCTACGCGGAAGCCCAGGGGTGGATTCGGCCCCAGGTGATGCCCGGTGGCCAGTTGGGCTATTCCATCCGGGATGTGCAGGTTCTCCGACGTATCCGGCTGTGGCGGGAGTTGTTCGGTCTGAACACCGCGGGGATCGAGGTGGCTTACCACCTGCGTGAACAGGTCCTCCTCCTCCAGGAGGAGTTGGCCCAGCTGGAGGAGGAGATGATCCGCCGCGAACGAGCCCTTCAGGAGGAGATACGCCGTCTCCGCCGCCTCCTCGCGGAGGAGGGAACCGTGGTGGATGACGGACTGTAGGGAGTAGAGA
>JAADDB010000236.1 GCA_013154135.1 Chloroflexota bacterium | reverse complement strand
GGCGGTTGGCCAAACTCCATTGTCCATGCTTACAGGAGGGCTCATGACAACACCGGATTTGCGCCGATACCAACGGCAAATCATCTTTCGTGAGTTAGGTGAGGAGGGACAGAGGAAGTTGCTAGCCTCTCGAGTCGCGGTTGTGGGCGTGGGGGCCACCGGCTCCACCATTGCCAATTGGCTTGTGCGCGCGGGCGTGGGGTACGTGCGGCTCATCGACCGGGATTTCGTGGAATTGCACAACTTACACCGTCAGAGCATCTACGACGAAGACGACGTGCGGGAGGGATTGCCCAAAGCCGTGGCCGCGGCCCGCAAACTCGCCCGGGTGAACAGCGACGTACAGGTGGAACCCGTTGTCGCGGATTTCAACCCGGACAACGCGCTGGAGCTGGTCGAAGGCGTAGATCTGATCATGGACGGCTCGGACAACTTCTTCACCCGCTACCTCATCAACGACGTCAGCCTGTACAAGAACATCCCCTGGGTCTACACAGGCGCGTTGGCCGCGTACGGCTCCTCGGCCACCTTCATCCCCCATGATGGGGCCTGCTTCCGATGCATCTTCGACACCATGCCCGCGCCCGGCCAGGGGGACACGTGCGAGACCGTGGGCGTCCTCGGCCCGGTGGTAGGGGTCATCGCCTCCTTCAGCGCGGGGGAAGGCATGAAAGTCCTGACGGGGATGGGCAAGCTGAACCGGGGACTCATCTACTTTGACTTGCTGGCCAATTCGTGGGATGCGTTTCAAGTAGAGCGGCGGCCCGACTGCCCCGCGTGTGGCCAGGGCAAGTACGAATTCCTCCACGCGGACGTGGGCACGTGGATCACCCGCCTCTGCGGCCGGGACACGGTACAGATCCTCGTGCGCACGGAAAAACCCATAGACTTGAAAGCTCTGGCCGAGCGGCTACGGAATCACCCCGACGTCCAGGATTTGACCCTCAACGAATACCTCCTCCGCTTCCGGGTGGACGGCCGGGAAATCACCCTCTTCCCCGATGCTCGGGCCATCATCAAAGGGGGCCGAGACGAGGAGGAGGCCAAATCCCTCTACGCGCGGTTTGTGGGATACTGAGCCGGGCGGACCGTCAGATCTCCTCCCGTACCGCGTACTCATCCTCCCGGGGGGCCATGGCCGCGATCATCTCCCCCAGGAGTCCGAAGGAGATGAACTGGACGCCGATGATCATGAGCAGCACCCCCAGGGTCAACAAGGGGCGATTGCCGATGGGGCGGTGCCCTGTGAACCAGAGCACGGTCAGGTACCCGTTGATCAGCGTGCCCAGCACCAGGCTGATCAACCCCAGGGAACCGAACAGGTGCAAAGGCCGCCAGGTGTATTGGGTGAGGAAGAGGACCGTAATCAAGTCAAAAAAGCCGATGGCAAAGCGCCCGACCCCGAACTTGGACGTCCCGTACTTCCGGGGGCGGTGGTGGACCTTGATCTCCGTAACCCGGAACCCTCGCCAGTGGGCCAGCACCGCGATGTACCGGTAGAGCATCCCGTAGATGCGCACTTCCCGGACCACCTCGGCCCGGTAGGCCTTGAAGCCGCAGTTGAAATCGTGCAAGTGGACCCCGGTCAGCGTGCGGGTGACCCAGTTGAAAATCCGTGAGGGCACCGTCTTCGTCCATGGGTCCCGGCGGGGGAACTTCCAGCCGCTGACCACATCCCACCCCGCCTCCAACGTGGCCAGGAAACGGGGGATCTCCGCGGGATCATCCTGCAAATCCGCGTCCAGGGTGACGACATAGCGTCCCCGTGCGGCCCGGAACCCCGCGGTCAACGCCGCGGCCTTGCCGAAATTCCGGCGAAAGCGGATGCCCCGCACGTGGGAATCCTGCCCGGCCAGCTCCACGATCACCGCCCAGGAGTCATCCGTGCTCCCGTCATCCACAAAGATGATCTCGTATTCCAGGCCCAAGGGCGAAACCGCTTGCCCGATCTCCCGCCACAGGGGACGCAGACTCTCGGCCTCATTGTACACGGGAATCACCAGCGAAAGGTCCATACCGTCCTCACATTTCCAATCCTACACTGGGAAAGGAGACCACTGACCAAGGTTGGGTTGTCTCGACGCCGACATTCCGTTGGTGTGAACCATGACCCATCGCCTATGACCCTTTTCACTCCGTCCGCGGCCAAGGTAGTACCGCGTTTTGTCCGTCCATTAGCCTGCCCCCACAACCGTGGCCAGCAGATGCCCATAGGAGAGCGCGGACCGGTTTTCCGTGCTCAACATCTTACCCCTCAGCGCGGCGATGGCCCAGCCCGCGTGCCATCCTCGGGCCTTCACCACCCCGTTTTCCTCTGCGGGAAACGCGTTCGCGAGCTCTGCAAAGGCCGAATCATCCCAGGTTCGGGACCGTTCTTCCACGTGGGGGCGTACCTGCTCCCGTCGGTTCCACTCGCCGGTCATCAACTGCTTCAACTCCTCCAGGGTGAGGAGAAAAGCCTCCCGCGGGGAATGGAGGACCCCCTCGCGCATGGGATCTTGCACGGCTGCCAGGACCCAGCCGCGGGTTGTGGCTATCACCCGGGCCACCGCGGTGCGGGCGCGCTCCCGTGGGCGGGCCCAGCGCAGGGGCGCACGCGAGGGAGGTGGCTCGTGGATGGAGACCGGGGTCGCGTGCGCGTGCACATAAGCCACCAGCGGGGAAGCATCCTCCCACCACCGTGGGACCGCGACTTCAAAGGGTTGAGTGGCCAGCCAGGACCGTTTTCGGAACAGATCGTCCAACGACTCCCGGAGCCCCTTCCGAACCCACATGGACACCTCGTGCAGCGTGCGCAACCAGGGGATGATCTCCCCGCTGTGAAGGGCCACGGCTTCGCGCAACACCTCCGGATCCTCCAGCGCCCCTCCCTCATCGGCCAGAGCGACGGTGGCGATGGTCCAGGCCGCCAGGGCCCGACCGAGGAAGGGCCCCACTTCTTCCATCACCTGCAGGATGTCCGCCTGGGACCAGCGCATCGCGGCCACACTGCGCTCCCACCGGGCCACCCGACCGATTTCCTCCGTCACAAGGGGCATGTGCCTGGCCCAGGGGGTGCCCGAAGCGCGACGGAAAAGTCCCAACAGCCCCCGGCCGCGAGGCCGGGAAGGCAACGCCTCCTCCGGCACGCCCAACGCGGCCGCGGCTACCGGGGTAGGCCGGTGCAGAGCTCCGGCCAGAGCCTGCATCCATTCCGGGGAGGTGATGACCGTCCCGCCGTCCAGCTGCCACACCTCCTGGGGCAGCGGCTGATCCCACACGCGGGCGATGAGCTCCCGCGCGTGGCGCCATCCTTCCTGAAACAGGGACCAGGTGAAGGGCGTTGGGGTCAGGGGCAAAAAGTCGGCCGCGTCGCCGGGGCCAAAGGGGTGTGCAGCGCTCATCTCACGCCCTCCGTCGAGGGGGTAGGTGCAGGAGGTAGTGATTGCGCGGCGCCATCAGCACCACCGTCGGTTGTACGATCTCCTCCGGGGAGAGGTCGAGTACCCGGCCCAGCATGGGGAACTCCACGCGGCTCACTTCCCCCACCCGGGGCTGAGGTCGGGGGTGCCACATGTCCACGCGGTACACCCGGCCGTTCGCCGCGTACAGGCCCTCCAACGCGTCGACCAGGTAAATCACCGCGTCCATGCCCGAAGGAAAGGGGGGGAGGGATTCCAGCCGCGGGGCTACCTGGCGGGCTTCCACGTGAAAAGGCCCTTGCCAATCCCCTTGGACCCGGAAGGTGGTGTACTCGTTGCGTTTCGTTCGTTCCGCGCGGATTTGCACGGCCACCTCGTCGACGGGCACCCCGAACCACCGCAATACCCGAGCCCATCGGGCATGGGTCACCCCCTGGCGCAGGCAAAAGACGGCCGGCTGAGTGCCCTCTGTGGGTTGTACATATGTCATGATGCCCACTTGCGCGTAGGACCAGCGGGGCGATGGCAGACGGGCCAATCGGGCTCGTTCCACCCGAGTTATCAGGGCCGTCACAAACACCTCATCCTCCCCGACGGTGGCCAGGGAAATGCCCGAGGGCAGATGAGGACGCACCCGGTCCGCGGGCAGGCGATAGGATATGTACAGCACATCCTGCAAGATGAGCTCCACCGACGTCCAACGAGCAGGAAGGTTCATGCGTTCGTTCTCCCACGTCGTGTGTGAAATTTCGGACCTTTCACCCGGACTTCCCCGACCCGCCGGGTGATGTGATAGGCGTCCAGGTGTTCCAGAAAGGCCAACATGTACTTCCGGCTGGACCCGAAGAGGTCACGGGCCTGGGCCACGGTGATCTCCCCGTGTTCCTCCAACCAGCGGGTCACCCGGTCCACCATTTCATCATAGGTCTCCCTCAGGAACAAAATCCCGGGGCTCACTCGCACGAGGGTCCCCTGGGCCACCAACGCGTCCACCACCGGTTCCCCGGCCAGGGCAACAGTCTCAGACCAGGTGGGTGGGGTGAAGGGCTGGGCCCGAAAGCGGTTCAGGAGTTCTTGGGCCGCGCGCTCTTGTTCAGGGGTCCACGTGGGACGATGGCCGGTCAGGGCGAATCCCCCGTCCGTCTGTTGGAGCCATCCCGCCTCTGTAGCGTCCGCGATGAGGGCGTCGAACAGCCAGGGAGGCCAGGACGCGTCGGCCACGCGGCTTCGCGCTTCCTCCCGGGGCATGGCCGCGCGCAGGGGATGGGTTTGGTGATACGCGGCCAGCGCGGACCGCAGCGCGGCTTGCTGCTTCTCCCACTGCTCCGCGGAGAAGAGCCAGCAGTCGGCTGCCACCTTGGGGGCGTTTTCTCGCGCCTCACGTTCCTGCTCCCGGGGAGGACAGATGAGGCGCCCACCCCGCGCGACAAAGGCCGCGATGAGGTCGGATAGGTGGCGCGGGGGGAATGTGCCCCGGGATTGGAGTTGGCCCACGGTCAGCGGGCCCCAGGTGTGCAACACCGCGGTGACCGCGTCCCCCGGGTCCGGGGAATCCCACAGCCGGAAGAGGCGCAACGTCTCCTCGCGAAAACGGCGGTACTTGCGTCGAGCGTAGGGGTTGAGCACCACCCCACCCCCCACCGTCTCGCCCGGCGATGGGCGTCGCAACACAAAGCGATCCCCTCGGGCCACGACCACCGGTCGGCTGAGCACCAGCTGGGCCCAGGTCTCCTCCCCGGGCGGACAGGTGTCCCGGCCGATGAGGCGGACACGCACGGGCACTTCGGTCGCGGCCACGAAGAGGTGCAATTCCTCGTTGTGTTTCAGCGCGCGGCGCTGTGTGGGAAGCCAACGGATGCGCACGTCCACCAGGTGGGTTGGGGAGAAGAGGTCGGGCAGGGTGACCACATCGCCCCGTTGTAGAGTCTCCTTGTCCACCCCCGCGAGGTTGATGGCCACCCGTTGGCCGGGGGACACGTGCTCCCGGGGTTGTTTGTGACTCTGTAATCCTCGGATGCGGCCGGTCACCCCTTTGGGCAGGATGACCACGTGCTCTCCGACCGCGAGGGCCCCGTCGATTAGGGTGCCGGTGACAACTGTGCCAAAGCCGGACATGGTGAACACCCGGTCCACAGGAAGGCGGGGGCGGCCCAGGTCGGGGCGTGGGGGCACGCGGTCCAGGAGGTCGGTGAGGACGTGGAGCAGGTGGGGAAGACCTTGTCCGGTGACCGCGGAGACGGGCACCAAAGGGGCTCCTTCCAGGGATGTGCCGCGCAGCAGGGAAGTGACATCCTCCTCGACCAGCGCAAGCCACTCCTCATCCACCAGGTCAATTTTGGTGATGGCCACCACCCCGTGACGCACGTCCAACAAGTCCAGGATGGCCACGTGTTCGCGGGTTTGGGGCATGACCCCTTCGTCCGCGGCCACGACCAGGAGGACCACGTCGATGCCGCCAACGCCGGCCAGCATGTTGCGGATGAAGTCCACGTGTCCGGGCACATCTACAATGCCCACTTCCTCCCCCGAGGGGAGGCGGAGCCACGCGAAGCCCAGGTCGATGGTCATCTGGCGGGCCTTCTCCTCGGCCAGACGATCGGGGTCCATGCCCGTCAGGGCCTTCACCAGGGCCGACTTTCCGTGGTCCACATGTCCGGCCGTGCCGATGACGTGCACGCGCTCACCCCCTTATCGGGAGAGTTCTTTTGATGCCCGGTTCCACTTGCTCGCGGTTTCCTCGATCAGCTGGAGGAGCCGTTGTGCTTCGGCCAGTTGTTGGGACCCCCATTCCTCCTGGAGTCGCCAGAGGATGTCCAGCAGTTGGACGTGGACGCCCAGCTGTTGCTGAAGGGTCTCCAGGAGTTGTTTGAGGGATTCCAGCTGGCGTGTCTGCTCTTCCCACTTGTAGTTCCATTCCAGCTGGACTTTCTTCCAGCGTTTTTCCATCTCCTCTTCGAACTCCCGCACCTGACGGCGGACGTGTTCTTCGGCCAGGCGTTGGGCCTCGCGAATTTCGTGGACGTCCCGGCGGAGTTCTGTTTGCCACCGTTCGATGTCGGCCACGGCCTGGGCTGCTTTGTCGTATTGGAGTTGGAAAGCTTCCAGTTTGCCCAGGGCTTCGGCCAGTTGGGCTTCCATGCGTTCGAAGCTCTTTTCCCAGAGGGCCATGGTCTGTTGGCGGCCGAGTTCCGCTTGCCGCACTTCTTCCAGGAAGGTCTGTTCCGACTGTTTGAGGCTTTCGGCCAGTTCTTGGACGGACTGGATGATCTTTTCCTGGCGCTGGATTTTTTCTTCCAGGAGGGGCAATTTGCCGGCCAGGGCTTCGAGCCGGCGGAAGAGTTCCACGGTCTCCCCTTGCAGCTGCCCGATGCGACGGTGGTCCTGGGAACGTTGTTCCTTGAGGAGGGTGACGGTCCGGGTCACGTCTTCCACCCGGCGGTCAATGGGCGGGATGAGTTCTCGCAGTTGGAGGATGGCTTCGTTCAGCCGGCGTTCTTCCACTTTCCGGGATTCGATGGCTTCTTCCAGGGGGTGGATGCGTTCCAGCATTTTGCGTAATTCCGCGATGTCCCGCCCCCATTTTTCCCGTTCTGCCGCGCGGAGTCGTTCTTGATCCCGTTCCCGGGCCAGCCGTTCCTCTTCGATGCGTTCGATGGACGCGCGCACTTCTTTGCGGATGTTGTCCAGGGCTTGTTGGAGTGCGTTGTATTCGGCCAGTTGGGCCCGGGCCGAGGCCAGTTCTCCTTCCAGCTGTTGGATGCGGCGGGACTGTTCCTCGATCACTCCGGCCTGGTGGGTCAGTTGTTGTTCGAGCTGGCGCAGATCCTGATCCGCCCGGCGGCGTTGTTGGTCCAGCCAGGTCACCATCTGCTCTAACTGAGCTAAATCCATAAAATCACCTCCGTTGCTGCTAAGGGATGCGTTCTAACCTTGAGCCATGATGGACGGACAAAACGTCGTCGTGCCTCGGCCGCGGACGGGGCCAGGCCTAGGCGAAACGTCGACGTTCTCGCCCCGTGCATGGAAAGAGTTTTTGGAGGGTGCTGGCCGGGCGAAGCCCG
>JAADDB010000055.1 GCA_013154135.1 Chloroflexota bacterium | reverse complement strand
GCCCCTACCGTTCGTGAACCGCGATATGTGGTCGTGCCCCATCGCCCGGGGCTGGAACCCCCGGGCTAAATTTGGAGAAGCCCCCTGCGGGGGCTCTGATAGGTTACATGCCCGGCCGAGCATCGCCACAGACGAGCCGAGATGGGCGCTCCCGCCCTTTTTACTCGTTACTCGTTAGGCTCTCCGGCTATCCAAGCCAACCTCATCCTCCCGCCGATCCCTCTTAATCGTCAATCGTTAATCGTTACTCGTCATGCGTTAGGCTCTTCGCCCATCCCGGCCAACCTCGCCCTGCAGCCAAGCCCCTCTTAATCGTTAATCGTCAATCGTTACTCATTAGATGAAGAACAGCCTCCCGAGGCAGGGGCCGCAGGTTGTAGCGGTTGGCCATGCTCCGACCGTACGCGCCCACATCCAACACGGCCACCAGATCTCCCGGGGATAAGGGCGGTAACGTGTAATCCCGTCCCAACACATCCGCGCTCTCACAGTTGGGACCTACCACATCCACCCGGATTTCTGGATCCCCCTGCACCACCGGCCAAATGCGATGCCGAGCCCCATAAAGGGCCGGACGCAACAACACGTTCATCCCCCCATCCACCACCACAAACGTCCGTCCCCACGCGCGCTTGACTTGCACCACCCGGAGCACCAAAATCCCGGCCGGGCCCACCAACCAACGGCCCGGCTCCACCACCACCTGCACATCCAACGGGTCCAGATACGGCCGCCACCGTTCCGCCACTTGCATGGGGTCGAGGCCCGGAGCTCCGTCGTACGGGATTCCCAATCCCCCACCCAAATCCACCTCGGTCACGGGGAACCCGGCATCCCGCAACGTGCGCACCCACCGCGCGGCTTCCCGGGCCACCGTTTCCAATTCCTCCAACTGGAGGAGTTGGGAGCCCACATGGAGGTGGATGCCGTGCAAGTCCAGCCAGGGCGAGGCAACCACCTCTCGGGCCGCGGGCAACACATCCTCCGGCGGAATGCCGAAATGACTGCCCGGAGCCCCCACCCGAAGGTGGGGATGGGTGTGCACGTCCAGCCCCGGGTTCACGCGCAAGGTAATCCGGGCCCGAGAGCGGACTTGAGCCGCGATCCGCGCGATCCGGGGGATCTCCTCCCGCGCGTCCACGTTCAGGGAGCGGACGCGCACGCGCACGGCCAGGTGGATCTCCTCGTCCAATTTGGCATTTCCGTTGAAGACGATGCGCTCCGGGGGCACACCCGCGGCCAGGGCCGCGCGGAGTTCTTCACCACTGACCACGTCCGCGCCGCATCCCAGTTGGGCCAGGTGGCGGATGACGGGGGATTGGGCGTTGGCCTTGTACGCGTAGGCAATAAGGGCGTGAGGAAGCGCGTTGCGATACGCCCGCACCCGACGGGTGATCTCATCCAAGCTGTAGATGTAGGCCGGGGTACCGATGGGTGCTACTATCTCGGGCACCGGAACCCCTTCCACGTGCAGGATGCCAGCCCGATAGGTCAGCATGACCGCTCAATCTTCCACGATCTCGTAGACAATGGGCCAGGGCTCGACCGGTTCTTCCCCCACACGGATGGCCCCACGCAAGCGGTCCAGGGCCTCTTGCAGGCGGGTTTCGTCGTTCGCGTGGATTTCGCACAGGGGTTCCCCCGCGCTCACCCGGTCGCCCACCTTTTTGTGCAACACCACGCCCACCGCGTGGTCGATGGGATCCCCCTTCTTCTCGCGCCCCCCGCCCAGGATCATGGTCACCAGACCCACCTCATACGCGTCGATGTCCTGCACGAACCCGGAACGCTCGCTCTCGATGGGGATCACCAGCCGGGCCTTGGGGAGCAGGTCCGGGTTGTCGACCTGACGGGGGTCGCCTCCTTGGGCCACGATGAACTGGCGGAACTTGCGAAACGCGGAGCCATCGGCAATGACTTGGTCCACCAGGGCCCGGGCTTCTTCCCGCGTGGCGGCTTTGCCCCCCAGGCGGATCATCTCCCCCGCGACGGTGTGGACCAGCTCGGTGAAGTCCTCGGGGCCGCGGCCGTGCAAGGTGGCGATGGCTTCCTTCACCTCCAGCGCGTTGCCCACGGTCCGACCCAGAGGTTGGTTCATGTCGCTGAGGACCGCGGCCATGCGCCGGCCCAGGTGGGAGCCGATGTCCACCATCAGCTGGGCCAGTACCCGAGCATCCTCCAACGTTTTCATGAACGCACCCTTGCCCACTTTCACGTCCAGGACTATGGCGTCGGACCCGGTGGCGATTTTCTTGCTCATGATGCTGGAGGCGATGAGGGGTATGCTGGGCACTGTGCCCGTCACGTCCCGGAGCGCGTAGAGTTTTTTGTCCGCGGGGGCCAGGTTGTGGGTAGCACCCGCGATGACCAGCCCCACCTCCCGCAGCTGGCGCTTGAACTCCTCAAAGGAAAGCTCGGTGCGGAACCCCCGGAACGATTCCAGCTTGTCCAAAGTCCCGCCGGTGTGGGCCAGCCCTCGACCGCTCATCTTGCCCACGGGGAGCCCGGTGGCCGCGACGATAGGGGCCACGGCCAGGGTGGTCTTGTCCCCCACGCCGCCGCTGGAGTGCTTGTCCACGATGATGGGGGCCACGTCATGGAGATCCAGGGTCTCGCCGGAGTGGGCCATGGCGTATGTGAGGTGAGCCGTCTCCTCGGGGGTCATTCCCTGGAAGTAGACGGCCATACACCAGGCACTGGCTTGATAGTCGGGGATGATGTCGGCCACGTATTCCCGGATGAAGGTCTCCAACTCCTCCCGGGTATGGGTTCCCCCATCCCGCTTTTTGACTATGAAATCCACCATGCGAAAGGTCATGATGTTCCCTCCCAAAAGAGAATCGTGGGACGCGTTCCCGCAAAATCGCGATGGGCACGGGGCCGCGGAGCCCTCGCACGCGTTTCCCTGTAGATGAGGGATTATCGCGCGAACTGCGGGGGAGGACAACCTTTGGCACGATGGTAACGACCGAGGTGTTCGACGTGGAAGGCTCTACATCCCGGAACGATACGCGTGCCCAGGATGTGGCTCCTGCAAGGGGCTGACCGCCCATCAGGGGTAAATGGGGCGTTGTTGATAACCTCCCGGAGAGGTGGGCAGGCCCATCCGCGCCCCGTTATTGACTCCCGTCCACCCCACGGGAGGTCCAAAACAGGACGGCCACGGCAATGGCCACCATGATGACCAACAAGAAGAGCTTCAACAGGCGAGAGGATACTGTCAAAGCCACCAGGCCCATGATCCCCTCCCACGCCACATAGAGGAGCACAATCCGGCGGGGAGACCACCCCCGGTCATACAGCCGCAGGTGAAGATGACCCCGGTCCCCGGTGAAAGGGGAACGCCCCTCCCGCCAGCGACGCACAATCTGCCACGCCACATCCGCGATGGGCAATCCCAACACGAGGAGCACGGTGGCCACCTTGGCCCCCGCGGCAATGCCCAGGACGGCCATCACATAACCCAAGGTGTACGCGCCGCCGGAGCCCAGGAACACCCGAGCCGGAGGCCAGTTGTAGGGCAAGAACCCCAACAGCGCGCCCAGCAGGGCCAAAGGCCAAAGGGCCACACTCCCCAGTCCCCGGGAAAACAGGTGAATGACCAGGACCAGGGAAAAAATCCCGCCCACCGACGCGGCCAACCCGTCCACCCCATCCAACCAGTTCACCGTGTTCATCATGCCCATGACCCAAAACAAGGTCAAAACCCACACCACGCCCGCGGGAAATACCACTTGCCGGTCGGTCAGAGGGTTGTTGATGCGCTCGATGAAGAGGGTGGACGCGATGGCAATGACCCCGCAGAGGAACTGAATCCCAAACTGGTACGAGGGCGGGAGCTCCCGGAAATCATCCCACAATCCCCCCAACAACGCCACCACGGTTCCCGCCACCAAGCCCCGGAACCAAATGGGCTGATTGGGGTCGGCCAAGGGGGGGAAGAGGGAAGGGAACAGCTGGGGGAGGAAGAGGCCCACGAGGAATGCTACGGCCAGGGGGATGCCTCCGGCCCGAGGCACAACGCCCCGGTGCCGCCGTCGTCCCCCCGGCCGGTCCACCATGCCCATCCGGGTGGCCCAACGGGCCGCGCGTGGGGTGAGAAGCCAGGCGATGAGAAAGGGAACCCCCACGACCAACACATAGCCGACCATGATTTACGGGTAAATACGTCCCAACACGCGGGGAAACGCGATGGTCTCCCGCACGTGGTGGAGCCCACAAATCCACGCGACCGTCCGTTCCACGCCCAGGCCAAAGCCGGAATGGGGCACAGAGCCATAACGGCGCAAGTCAATGTACCACTTGTAGGGTTCCAGGGGAAGCCCGTGCTTTTTGATGGACTCGACCAACTTGTCCGGGTCGGACATGCGTTCGCTGCCCCCGATGATCTCCCCGTACCCTTCAGGGGCCAACAGATCCGCGGAACGACACACTTCCGGACGCCCCGGTTCCGGTTCCATGTAAAAGGCCTTTGCCGCGGTGGGGAAGTGATGGATAAACACAGGACGGTCGAACTGGGAGGCGATGTACGTCTCGTGCGGCGCGCCGAAGTCATCGCCCCACTCCATGGGGGGGACGGGTTCATCATGGGGAGGAACGCGCACTCCGGCCGCGGCCGCCTTGTTCACCATCTCCACCGCTTCATCATAGGAAATGCGGGGGAAGGGAGGCACCACATTCTCCAAAAGCCGGGTATCCCGTTCCAGCACCTTCAGCTCGTTGGCCCGGCGCTCCAGCACCCGCTGGACGATGTAGCTGACAAATTGCTCCTCAATCTCCATGAGCTCGTCCAGGTCGCACCACGCGATCTCCGGCTCCACCATCCAAAACTCCTGGAGATGCCGCCGGGTTTTGGATTTTTCCGCGCGGAAGGTGGGACCAAAGCAGTAGACTTTCCCAAAGGCGAAGATGTTCGCCTCGTTGTAGAGCTGGCCGGTCTGGGCCAAATACGCGGGGCGGCCGTGGAAATCCGTCTCGAAGAGGGTGGTCGTCCCCTCCGCGGCGGAAGGGGTGAGGATGGGCGTATCCACCCGGAGGAAGCCATGGGAATCCAGCCAATCCACGATGGCCCGTTCCACCTCAGCCCGCACCCGCATGATGGCCCACTGCCGGGGCGTGCGCAACCACAGGTGCCGATGGTCCAACAGGAAATCCACCCCGTGTTCCTTCGGTTGGATGGGGTATTCCTCGGCCTGCTGGACGACGACAAAATCCCGCGCGTCGATCTCGTAGCCACCGGGAACGCCGGGAGCCCGCTCGTCCTCGCGGACAATGCCCGTCACGATGACCGACGATTCCTGGGTGACTTTGCGCGCGGCCTGGAATGCTTCGGGCGGGACGTTTTTCTTGAAGACGACAACCTGGACAAACCCCGTGCCGTCCCGCACGCGGATGAACTGCAGGCGTCCCTTGTCCGTGCGCAGGTACACCCAGCCCCGAATGACGACTTCCTCACCCACATGATCCGCGATCTGTTCTACCGAGATGATGCGTGCCAAAGGACACCTCCTGGATCAGGTGTTGGGATGGGATGGCTCCTCGGCCTTCTCCTCAGCCGAGGCCTGTTTCTCCCGACCGTCGAGCACGGTGATGTACACCCGTTCGATTTTAGGTCCCTTCATCTTCTTGATGCGGAACTTCAGACCATCCCAGGGGATCTCCTCCCCCTCCTTGGGAATGCGCCCCAACAGGTAGAGGATGAAGCCGGCCACGGTTTCGTACAGGTCATCTTCGGGGATGGAGATGCCCAACTCCTCGTTCACTTCGTCCACCCGCAGTTGGGCGTTGACCTCAAAGGTATCCGATGTGACGGGTTGGATGTCCGGCTCCTCCCGGACCCACTCGTCCGTAACCCGACCGAGGATCTCTTCGGAGAGTTCTTCCAGCGTGACCAACCCCGCGGTTCCGCCGTACTCGTCAATGACCACAGCCATCTGAATGTGCTTGTCCCGCATTTCCTGGAACAGGTCTCCCAGACGCCGCGTTTCCGGCACCGCGAAGACGGGTTTGATCACGCCCAGATCTCGCAGTTCCCGCATGGTCTTCTTGCGGATGTCCGGGTTGTCCGCGAGGAGGGCCAGGATGTCCTTGATCGCGACGATGCCCACGATGTGGTCCAAATCCCCCGCGTAGACGGGGAAGCGCGCGTGCCGGTGTTCTTTGAAGATCTCCAACAGGTCCTGGACCGTCGCGTTCTCCTCGATTCCCACGATCTCCGTCCGGGGGATCATGACTTCCCGCACCAGGCGCTGGCCGAATTCCAGAGCCCGGGAGAGGACCTCCTTATCCCGTTCGGGGATGAGCCCTTCCGCTTCACTCTGCTGGACCAGGAGTTTGAGCTCCTCCAAGCTGTACGCGTGCCGGTGCCCCGGCATATCCTGCACGCCCAGCAAGCGCAACACCCCCGCGGTGGAGCGGTCCAACACCCAGATGAAGGGGTGGAACAGGATGGTGAAGACCCGCATGGGCCGCGCGGTCAACAGGGCCACGTTCTCCGGGTTGCGGATGGTGAACACCTTGGGGACCTGTTCGCCCAGCACGATGTGCAGGAAGGTGATGAAGGAGAAGGAAATGGCCGTACCCATCACATGAGCGGCCACGGTGCCCATCAGAGGGCCCACCAGAGTCTGCAAAGTCGGTTCGATCAGCGCGGCAATGGTGATATCCCCCACCCAACCGAGGGCCAGGCTGGCGATGGTAATCCCCAACTGGGACGCGGCAATGTACAAATCCACCTGGTCCATCATCTGCAGGACCAACCGGGCCACGGAGTTGCCTTCCCGGGCCAACCTTTCCAGTCGGGGGCGACGTGCCGCGACGAGGGCAAATTCCACTGACACGAAAAATCCGTTTGTTAACACCAAGGCCGCTACGGCCAAGAGACGAGGCAGGAAGAATGCCCACCCCAAAGCACTGCTATCTCCTTCCAACAATGGCCTCCTTTTCGTTGAATCACGATGGTTCGGCGGAAAAACGCCATTCGTGCCGCCTGATGGACGGTAAGGGTATGTTGACTTCCTTATTATACAGGGGGTGGTAGAGGTCCGCGAAATCGTGGTCCTCCCCACGTGATGGGGGCTAACGAGTAACGAGTAACGATTAACGATTAAGTCCGGTCGCCCGGGGCTGCCCCCCGGGCTAAAAGCGGATTTATTTGGCTGCTGTTTCGCAGGGCGCACTGCCGTGCGCGCCCACCGTTCGTGGACGGCCGAGAATCGCCACACACGGCCGTATGAGGTCCTCCCGCCCCTTACTCGTTACGCTCCTAGTCTATCCCGGCCGACATATTCTCCGCGATTCTCAGTAGCCTCTTGGCGGCGGACGGGTCCGCACCTTGGCGGGGTTCCGACGTTCTCGCCCCGTGCATAGAAAGAGTTTTTGGTGGCCTGGGGAGTTTTTGCCCAGCATCTAGCGCTTCCTGAGCGGCTTCAGCAGGTATCCTTGCATCAGAAGAGCTACAAGTAT
>JAADDB010000289.1 GCA_013154135.1 Chloroflexota bacterium | reverse complement strand
TCGTCGTTCGTCGGTGGTCGTTGGTCGTCCGTCGGTCGTCGTTCGCCGTCCGTCGCCAGCACACCCAACTTTGATACCCACACGGAGGCAGAAGAATGACAGAAGAGGGAACTCCGGGCATTCCTGTTGAGGAAATGAGCTTTGAGGAGGCTTTTGCTGAGCTGGAAGCCATCGTCCAACAACTGGAAGAGGGAAATACGCCCCTGGCCGAAGCGCTGGCCCTGTATGAACGGGGCATGAGCCTGGCCGCGCGCTGTCAAGCCCTGCTGGATGAGGCAGAGGTGCGCATCAAGCAGCTGATCCCCAACGACGATGGAGGATTTGACGAAGTGGACTTCACCGGCTCCCTGGACAGCCGGGATTAACGCTCGGCCAGGCCGCGGCGTACTGCTTCCTCCATCACCTGCACAGGGGGCACCTGGTCGGTCCACAGACGCCAGGCCTCAGCCCCCTGTCGTACCAACATCCCCAGCCCCCCGATGGTCTTACACCCCCATGCTCGCGCGTGTTGCAACAAGCGCGTCTCCTGCGGCCGGTAGATGACATCGTACACCACACGAATGCGCCCAAAACCCACGCCCGTGGGCCAGGGGGACGCATCTACCTCAGGCCACATCCCCACACTGGTGGTGTTCACCAGGATGGTGTGCTCCTCCGCGGCCCGGGCAAGATCCTGAACCGTCCACTCCACCACACGGAAGGCCCGCGCGGGGAGCATGTGATGCATGTGCCGGGCCAAGGCCACCGCGCGCGCGGGCGTACGGTTGGCAATGGTCACCTGGGCCCCGGCCCGAGCCAACGCGTACACCACAGCCCGAGCCGCTCCCCCCGCGCCCAGGACCAACACCCGTTCCCCCTCCACCTGCACATCATGGGCCTGCAGGTCGGACCAAAAGCCCAGCACATCGGTATTCGTGCCCCACATGCGCCCGTCGGATTCCACCACAATGGTATTCACCGCACCCACAGCCTGGGCTTCCGGGGTGATGGAATCCACCAGGGGAATGACCGCTTGCTTGTGAGGGATGGTCACATTCGCGCCCCGGAACCCCAAAGCCCGGAGGCCCCGCACCGCATCGCGCAACCGGTCCGGGGGGACGGGGAGGGGCACGTAAGCCCAATTCATCCCCCGGTGATGAAAAGCCGCGTTGTGCATGACCGGACTCAGGGAATGCTCCACCGGCCACCCGATGATCCCCACCAAACGTGTCTCTCCGTTGATCATCCTTCCACCTCCCTGCCCCCTGCCACCTATCCATCCCCCGATCCTGACAACGGACGGGTCCGCACTTCGACAGGTCCTCAGCGGAATCGTAACATTCCCCTTAATCGTCACTTCTCAACTGCGCCAGGAGTTCCAAGAAGCCGGGGAAGGAATCCGCGATGCACTCCGCGCGGTGGACGACCGTCTCCCCCTGCGCGATGAGCCCGGCCACGGTCCACGCCATAGCCAACCGGTGGTCCCCGTAGGAGTCCACATGCGCGCCCCGGAGGCGCGTAGGCCCCTCGATGATAAAGCCATCGGGCCGTTCCTCGATGTGCGCGCCCATCTTGCGCAGTTCCGTGGCCACAGCCGCGATCCGGTCCGTCTCCTTGACCCGGAGTTCCCCCGCGTCCCGGACCACGGTGGTGCCCTGGGCTTGGGTGGCCGCCACCGCGAAAATGGGGAATTCGTCGATCATGCGGACGACCATCTCCCCGTGCACGTCCACGCCCCGCAGCGCGGAAGTACGCACGCTTAGGTCCCCCACCTCCTCACCGCCCACGGTGTGCACGTTCTCCCGTGTGATCGCGGCGCCCATGGCCTCCAGCACATCCAACAACCCCGTCCGGGTCGGGTTCAGCCCCACCCCCTCTACGACCAGATGACTGCGGGGAACCAAGAGCCCCGCGACCAGGAGGAACGCGGCCGAGGAGAAGTCCCCCGGCACGCGCAAGTCCAGCGGCGGCAGGGGTTCTTCCAACGGCCGCACGCGGATAACCCGACCTTGGAGGGTGATGGGAGCGGCCAGGGCGCTCAACATGCGCTCCGTGTGGTCGCGGGCCGGCCCGGGTTCCTCAATAACCGTCTCGCCCCGGGCAAAGAGACCGGCCAGGATGAGGGCGGACTTCACTTGGGCCGACGCCACCGGCAAGGTGTAGCGAATGCCCCGGAGATCTCCACCGCGCAAGGCCAGCGGGGCAAACCGCCCATCCTCCCGCCCCAGAACCTGAACTCCCATGCGACGCAGGGGCTCGGTCACCCGGCCCATGGGGCGTCTGCGCAGCTGCGCGGAACCGGTGAGGACGGTGGTGAAAGGTTGGGCGCCCAGGAGCCCGGCCAACAGGCGCATGGTGGTCCCGGAATTGGCACAGTGGAGGATGTCCTCCGGTTCCTGCCAGGCGTGGGCCCCGCGGCTGGTGAGGATCAACGTATCGGGCCTTGGGCGCTCCACCTGAACGCCCAGAGCTTGGACCGCGCGCACAGTTGCCTCGCAATCCCCTCCGTACAGGAATCCTTCCACTCGGCTGGTTCCCCGGGCCAGCGCGGCCAACAGAACAGCCCGGTGGGAGATGGATTTATCCCCGGGCACCCGCACCCGGCCGTGCAATCCGCTTACCGGTCGTATGGTCACAGATGACATGGGCAGAGCTCCGAAGCGTAATGAAAGGGGTTGAGTGGCGGGATGTAGGCCCGCGGCTCCGGGTCAGGGGCGACCGGATTTTTCCGATCCATCGCCCCGATTCATGTGAGCATCCCGCAGGTTCTTGATGTTGCTCAAATGCAGACGCAAGGGGCCCTCCGCCTCCTGGTCCAGGAGCGCGCGCAACGCGTCCAACTCCTCCCGGTAGATGTCCAACATCTCCAAAACCGCCTCCCGGTTCGTCAGGAGGATGTCCATCATCATCTTCACATCGCTGCTGGCCACCCGAGTGGTGTCCCGAAAGCCACTCGCGGCCACCCGCCACACACGGGGGTCCTCCTGAGCAACTCGATGAGCCGTTTGCACAAGGGTCACGGCAACCAGGTAGGGCAAGTGGCTGATGGTTGCCACCAGCCGGTCGTGGAGGTCGGGCGAGAGGATGAGGGGACGTGCGCCCAGGCGGACCACCAGGTCCTGGGCCAAGGCCAACGCCCAGTCCGCGGTGCGCTCCAAAGGGCAGAGGACAAAGGTCGCATCCCGGTAGAGCCGGGGATCCGCGTGCTCCAGGCCGGCCTTTTCCTTCCCACACATGGGATGTCCCCCCACCGGCTGGACATGCTCGGGCAGTTGCTCCAGGGCCCGGCAGATCTGGCCCTTGGTGCTGCCCAAATCCATCACGACCGCGTGGGGCTTCAGGTGGGGGCCGATGAGGGCTATCTGGCGGATGAGGGTGCGCACCGGGGTGGCGAGGATGACCACGTCCGCGTCCCGGACCCCCGCGCGCACATCCGTTGTCACCTCGTCCACAACGCCCTGGTCCCGGACCCACGCCGCGCTTTGGGCCGAACGGACCACGCCTATCAGCCGAGGGGGGTCCGGCTGCTCCCGGAGGGCAAGGCACAAGGAACCCCCCATCAGCCCCAGGCCAATGACAGTGACCGTCATATCTGAACGAAGACGAACCGGCTTTGTTTCCATGCGCGTGCCCCAAACCTCGTCTTTACTCGTTAATCGTTCCCCACTCCTTCCATCGCCTCCGCCCGTTCCTCCTGGAGGATCTCCCAAATGCGCTGCACGTCCCGGACAAGGCGGGCGAAGTTTTCCGGCCGCAGGGATTGTGCCCCGTCGGAAAGGGCTTCCTCCGGCCGAGGATGGACTTCCACGATAAGGCCGTCCGCTCCGGCCGCGACCATGGCCCGCGCGACGGGAATCACCAAATCCCACTTCCCCGTTCCATGGCTCGGGTCACCTACCACCGGAAGGTGGGTGAGGTGTTTGAGGGCCGGAATGGCATTGATGTCCGTCGTGTTGCGTGTGAACGTCTCAAAGGTGCGAATACCCCGCTCACAGAGGGCCACGTTCATGTTGCCGCTGCTCAAGATGTACTCCGCGGACATGAGGAGCTCCTGTATTGTACTCATCATGCCCCGTTTGAGAAGCACGGGCCGCTGGACTTTGCCCACCGCGTGGAGGAGCGCGTAGTTCTGCATGTTCCGCGCGCCGATCTGGAGCATGTCCGCGTACTCCGCGACCAGGGTGACCAGGTCAGGGGACATGACTTCGGTCACCACGGGGAGCCCGTACAGCTCCCGGGCCTCGGCCAAGTACTCCAGGGCTTTAATGCCCAATCCCTGGAAGGAATAGGGGGACGTGCGCGGCTTATAGGCGCCGCCTCGCAACATGTGCGCCCCGGCCTCCTTCACCGCGTGGGCCGTCTCCAGCAATTGGGAGCGACTTTCCACGGAACAAGGACCTGCAATGATGGTCAAGCCACCACCGCCCAGGCGGACACCGTTGAAGTAGATGACGGTATCCTCCTCCTTCCACTCGCGACTGGCCATTTTGAAAGGATGTAGCACCCGCACCACCCGTTCCACCCCCTCTAGCACCTCGAAATTGGAGCGGGCGAGCCCCCGCTCATCGCCGATAACACCGATGATCGTGCGTTCCGTCCCGCGGGAGACGTGAGGAGTAAACCCCAATTCCTGGACCCGCGAGATGACCGCATCGATCTCCTTGTCTGTAGCTGTTGATTTCATGATGATGATCATCGTTCCTCCCTCCAACGGGTCTGGTTGACCGCTGTATAAAGAGTTATGGATGACTGGCGGGCTTCGTCCACCCACCACCCCAAATAGTTCTCCACTGGCGAGAGAAAGCCCCCCTTGGGGCGGACGGGTCCACACCTCCACGGAACTGCGATGCCCTCCGAGTTAGAGCTCTGCGTGTGTGGACCGCGAGTATCGGGTATCGCGATATGGGCCCTTCCGCCACCCTGCTCGCGTCACTCATCGGCCGCGGGATAGGATCCCAGGAGTTTGACGAATGCAGCCCGGGAGAGCAATCCCACAAGGGCATCCCGACAGATGGGATCTTGCCAGTGCCCTTCGAAATCCAGGTAAAAGACGTACTGCCAGGGTCGATTCCGCCGGGGACGACTTTCCAGCTTGGTCAGGTTGATGCCCCGTTGGGCGAATTCTCCCAAGCAGTCGTACAGCGCGCCCGGCCGATGGGGTACCGCGAAGACGAGGGAGGTCTTGGACCGATCCGCGGGCGGGGCTTCCCCGTGCGCGATGACGAAAAACCGGGTGATGTTCCAACGCATGTCCTGGATGTCCTCGGCCAAAATCTCCAAACCGTACAGCTCCCCGGCCAACCGACTGGCAATGACGGCCAGATCGGGCTCAGGATGGGCCGCCAGATCCTTGGCGCTCCCCGCGGTGTCGTACCAGGGTTCCGCGTGCCACCCATGTTGGAGGATGAAATCCTCGCACTGGGCCAACGCCTGAGGATGGGACCGCACCCGCCGGATGGCCTCCAGCCGGGTGCCGGGCACGGCCAGGAGGTAATGGCGGACGGGGAGGTAGATCTCCCCCTGAACCCGCAGGTCATGCTCCAACAGGAGGTCGTACGCTTTGTTGATGGACCCGGCCACCGCGTTCTCCACCGGCAACACGCCAAAATCCGCCCGTTCCTCTTCGATGGCCAGGAAGATGTCCTCAAACGTGCGGGAGGGAAGCGTGGTCACATCGGGACCAAAGTGCTGGTAGATGGCCTCCTCGGAGAAGGCTCCGTGTTCCCCCTGAAAAGCCACTCGTGTCATGTTGCGCCTCCTCTAACGAGCTCGGAAAGCCCGTAATTGCTCCGCTATCCAGGCCTCCAGGTCCTCCCAGTCAATGGGGGGCAGTTGGGCCCGGTCCGGGCGGAGTTTTGCCGCGCCGCCCAGGTAGACGTGGATGATCTCTTGTTGGGTCTTCCCCGTGTTCCAGTGCACGAGAATCCGGACCACTCGGGGGAGCTGGCCGGGCACATCCATTTCATGCCCACAGAGGAGTGGGACATCCCACCAGCCCAGTTGGCGCGCGGCCAGCGCGGGAAATTCCGCGTTGAGGTCACGGGTGGTGGTGAAGATCGCGCTGGCCACATCCTCGGCCTCGATCCCGTTCAGCCGGATCATCAGGGCCAAAAGTCGGCGGGTTTCTTCCAAGATGGCTTCTCGCGTGTTGGAAGCCACGGTCACGGCGCCGCGTACGCCTCGACAGACGGTTGACATGTGGAAGCCTCCTTTGTTCCCCATTCGGGCGAAAAAAAAGAGCGTGGGCTTTTCCTCCCACGCTCTTCAGGTCCTACCCTTATGATGGATTATGCGTCAGCACCTCCGCAGGACCCGGGCGTGGGACAAGGGGTAATAGGGGAAAAAGTAAAAGAAGCCAAAATAAAAGGACCCACGCCGGGTCACGCGCAGGTCCTCAGCAACCGCCACAGCGGAAGAAGCGGGCGCACTATGTTCATTTGGGCTGCTGATGGACCTGCGGTTCATGGATGTTCTCACCTTGGGTGCTGAAATCTGGGCCCTAGTATACGCCGCCCCGGTTTTTTGTCAAGTTCCGTGCCGGAGGACAGAAGGCGAAGGGTGGGCTTTGGTCAAATGGCCCGGAGTAGCCCCCGGCAGGGTGCTCACGTCCTCATCTCCCGGATCTCTGATAGCTTTTGACAGTTCCGAGGACATACAATAAGGTGCGGATGTCGGGCTGATGGGGCGTTGGACCACCAGCCCGGATGGGTATATAGGACGAAAATGCTTGGCGGCCGAGGTCCGCCGAAGATAATCATCGGATGAAGGAGGTCAGCGATTCATGCGCGTTGCCGGACATTGGAGATTGCGAAAACAACGGCTCACACTGCAGGGAGAGGTATGTCCCGTGTGCGGGGCCCACATTTTCCCTCCGCGGGATGTGTGCCCCGAATGCGGCAAGCCTGCGTCAACGCCTTACACTTTTAGCGGTCGGGGTGAGGTCTATTCCTTTGCCACCGTGTACGAAGCACCGGAGAACTTCACCCGCTTCCGGCCTTATACTATTGCCCTGATTAAGCTGGAAGAAGGGCCTATTGTCACCGCGCAGCTCACCGATGTGGACCCAGATGAGGTGGAAATCGGCATGCCTGTGGAGATGGTCACTCGTCGGCTCACCGAAGAGGGGGACGAGGGGCTTATCCTCTATGGCTACAAGTTCCGGCCTCTTATGGAACATCAGCCCGCGTAATAACACGGGGCCCGCACTCCGTCCCTCGTGGGTTGGGGGGAGAGGATCAGTAGCATCTCGGCGGCGGACGGGGCTGTGGAGTAAGGAGTAACGATTGACGATTAAGAGGGGTAGGCTGGCTTTCTCCTTCGTCGCCCCGTACTAGGCAGGCGCACGGCCGTGTGCCTCGACTGTTCGTGAACGGCGATGTGGGGTCATGTCCGTTTGTGAACGAACATGTGTGGTCATGCTCGACCGCCCGGGGCTGAACCCCCGGGCTAAATTTAGGGAAGCCCCCTTCGGGGGCTCTGGATAAGCGGCCCAATAATG
>JAADDB010000184.1 GCA_013154135.1 Chloroflexota bacterium | reverse complement strand
GCATTGTACCCCAACGCCCGCAACCGGTCCGTCAGAGTGGTCTTCCCCGCTGCACAGGGACCGACCACTTTGATCAAGGGCAATCGCTTCTCGGCCATTGTCCTGTCTCTGGGTGACGGGCACACTGTGATTTGACCACCGACGAACGACGAACGACCAACGACGAATGACCACCGACCACCGACCACCGACGGACGACGAACGACCACTCGTCCCGTCCGCGGCTCTCTTATTTTACACCGGTGGTACGGGAAAACGCACGTGCATCCGCCGAATCCCATCCGTCTCCTGGACATGGTACACGGTGAGGACCAACACGCTCGTGTCGTCTACCGGCCGGCCCTGGTCTAGCTGTAACGCCTGTTCCAACAGGGTGTCGGCCAGCACATGGGCATCCCGTCCGTTCTCGCGGTGGAATCGCAGGAAGAGCTCCTCGTACGGCACCCGTTGCCCCACCCGGGTGCCCGCGTCCAGTAGTCCGTCGGAAAAGGCCAGGACGGTCATGGGCGGGGACAAGGCCCATTCCCGGATGACCGGCCGGGTGCTCGAGCGCACGCCCAAGGGTTCACTTTCCTCCTCCAAGCGGATGAGCTCATCCCCCACGGCCAGGAGGACCGGCGTGCGGGTGTTCCGGGAGATGACCAACGTGCGCGTGCGGAGGTCCACCGAGAGGATGACCAAGTCCGCGGAGACTTTTCCCCCGCGCTGGAGGCGCAAATAGTCGTGGGCCGCGCGGGCCGCGGCCCCATCCCTCACCCCCTCGGACAGGAGGGAGATGACCTTGCGCACCACGATGTTGCTCACCAGTTTCGCGGAACGTCCACTCCGCTGCCCGTCCGCGAGGACGAGGGAGAGCCCTCCAAAGGGACGTTCCACGATTTCTACCGTGTCCCCACTTTCACTGACCGCGTATTTTTTGATTTTAGCCACCGCGGCTTGGACTTCCACCTTCATGGGCGTTTTTACCTCCACCAGGTTGCCGGGCCGGGCGCGCGAGTCCAGGGAATGGGGTCCACCGGGATGCCGTAGACCCGGATTTCCCAGTGCAGATGCGCGCCCGTGGAAAGTCCGGTGGTCCCCACTTTGCCGATGAGGGTGCCCGCACGCACCCGTTCCCCCGCGCGCACGTGGAGTTCGGACAAGTGCCAGTAGTTGCTCATCACTCCCGCGCCGTGGTCGATGACTACCACATTCCCCCGCACGTGTAACGGTTCGGCCAGGACGACCCGGCCCGCGGCCGGGGCGAATACCGGTGTTCCCTCCGGCGCGCCGAAATCCTGTCCTGTGTGATAACTCTGCACCGGCCCTCCGTTGTAGGAACGGCGTCCCCCGTAGGGGGCTGTTGTAGGGTATGTGTTCGGGTCGATGGGCCATTGGAAGGGCCCTTCCCAAAGGGGTTTTTCCGCGGATTGGGCCCAAATGTGGGCCAGCTGTTGCGCCTCTGCCTGGACCAATTGGGGGTCCAACAGTTCTCCCTTTCCCTGGGGGAGGTCAATATACTGCACCTCAAAGGTGCGAGGGCGAACCCACAGGGGTAGGGTGTACGTTTGGGTGGGCGTACTGCCGGCCCGGATGTCTACCGTCACCGTGAGGATGCCCGGTTCCACAAAACCGTGGAGGGGGACGAAGCTCGCGTATTCCTCTCCCCGGGAAATGAGGGGCGCACACAGGTCGAAAATGTGCACACACCCGGTGATGGGCTCCCGGCCGTGGGGTTGGAGGATGAGCACGGGCGTGTCTCCAGGGCGTGCTGTGGGCGGCAGGAGGCTCAAGGTGAAGGGGGCCTGCTGCCAAGCCCGATACGCGTGGGCTCGCGCGTGCCAGAAGCGGATCCATCCGTCCCCTTGGGCGGGGGGCAGCCCCAAGCCCAGTACCCAGCCACCGACCACGCGCGCTTCCACCTCCATCCCCCAGGTGATGGGACATGGCACCTGGAGGCGTTGGCCCACCTGGATATGGTTCGGGTCGCTCAGACCGTTCAGGCGCATGAGGGTTGTCACATCTGTGCCGAAGCGTTCCGCGATCAAAGAGAGCGCGTCCCCCGGTTGGACCACATACGTGGTCGGCACGGGACACGTGCCCTGGGCCTGCACCATTGTTCTTCCCCCCAGAAGGAGGAGGAACATCACGCCCCACGTGAGCGCCACCCGATATACACGACTCACCCGTGTACCCCCTTACTCTTCAGGCGGTTCGTCGAAAAACCCCTCCTTCGGGATCGCGATGTACGGCAAATTCCGGTAAAACTCCGCGTAATCCAGCCCATAGCCTATCACAAACGCGTTGGGAACCTCAAACCCCACGTAGTCCAAAGGGACATCCACCTCCCGCCGGGCGCGTTTGTCCAGCAGGGTGACCACGCGTAAGGAAGCGGGTTCCCGGCTGAGGAGCATGCGGCGCAGGTAATTCAACGTGTGCCCTGTGTCCACAATGTCCTCCACGATGAGCACATTTCGGTCCAGAATGGGGATATCCAAGTCCTTGAGAATGCGCACGATGCCGGCCGATCGGGTGGCAGCCCCGTAACTGCTGGTGGCCATGAAGTCCACACTGTGGGGAATGGTAATGTGACGCATGAGATCGGCCAAGAAAACCACACTGCCCTTGAGAATGGCGACCAGGAGCAGATCCTTACCCCGGTAATCCTCGGAGATCTGCGCGCCCAACTCCGCCACGCGCTGTTGGATCTGCTCCTCGGTGATGAAAGTCTCCAATTGCTCCAGACGCCAATGCGGTTGAATCATGCTACGCCTCCTTTTGGGTGTTGGTACTCCTTACTGGACTTTGGACAAACGACCCTCGCGGGCGAACAGGATGCCGCCGCACCTCGGCCGCGGGTGGGCGAAGCCCGTCCACCACACAACACAATTCTTTCCAAGCCGCCACATGTTGCTTACTCTTCCTTACGCACCAGAAGCCCCTTGAGATATCGGCCCTCCGGAAAGCTCAAACGGACCGGGTGATCCGGCGCTTGGTCCAAATAGGCGAGGATCTGCCCCTCCACGCCCGCGTCCACACTGGCGCCAAAGACGATTTTCTGGAACAGATCCGCGTCAATGCGGCCGGAACAGGAAAAGGTGGCCAAAATCCCTCCCGGGGCGAGGAGTTGGAAGGCCAGGAGGTTGATGTCCTTGTACCCCCGCGCGGCCCGCTCCAAGGAACGTCGATGGGTGGCAAACTTGGGTGGGTCCAGGATGATCATGTCGAACGTGCGGCCGGCCTGCCGGTACTCCCGCAACGCCTGGAACACATCCCCCTGGACGTTGGTCCACATGTCCGGGCCGAACCCGTTGCCCACCAAATTGCGCTCGGCCAGGTGGAGCGCATCCGCGGACGCGTCCAGGTTGACCACGTGGACAGCCCCGTTGCCCAGCGCGTACACTGCGAACGCGCCGGTGTAGGAGAACGCGTTGAGCACTTCCCTGCCCGCGGCGTACCGTGTCACCCGCGCTCGGTTGACCCGCTGGTCCAGGTAGAAGCCCGTCTTCTGTCCCCTCTGCACGTCCACCCAGAAGGTGTAGCCCCCCTCGCGGATGGCCAGGTACTCCGGTGGGGGATCGCCCCACATGTGGCCGGACCGTGGAGTAAGCCCCTCTTGCTTGCGGACATCCACGTCGCTCCGCTCGAAGATCCCGGCCGGGTGGGCTACCTCCACCAGCGCGGGGAGAATGTACTCCAGCGCGCGTTCAATGCCCAGGGTGAGCACCTGGACCACCAACCAACGCTCGTACACATCCACCACCAACCCGGGAAGTCCATCACTCTCCGCGTGCACAGCCCGCCACGCGGTGGCATCCCCAACGACCACCTCATCCCGACGGTTCCACGCTTCTGCCACCCGGCGCAGCCAGAAATACGCGTCCACCTGCTCCTGCTCATCCCACGTGAGCAAGCGCACCCGGATCTGGGAGCGGGGGTTGTAGTACCCGCGCGCCAGAAATCGCCCGTCGTGTGCCCGGACGACGACCACGCCCCCCGGCTCCGCGCCCTCCACACGGGCAATGGCCCCGGAAAAAATCCAGGGGTGATGCCGGAGGACGGGTTTTTCCTTGCCCGGTTTGAGGATGACCGTTCCTTCCTTCATGGTGAACGCTCCACACGCAGGATGAGCACGCGACGCGTGTCTGGGGTGATGCGGGATGTGTGGGCCTGTCGGACGCCCACGATCCAATGCACGGTGCCGGCCGCGTCCACCAACAAAGGCCACCGGTCCCGAACCCAGCGGGGGATTTTGGCGTTGATCATGATTTCGCTGACCAGGACCTGCTTGCCGGGCATGCCCAGGGGTTCCATCCGCTCCCCTTCCTCCCGAGGACGTAGGTGCAAGGGCCAGTGGAGACGGTCCGCGTCAAAGTACGCGGTCCAGGGGTCCGGGTTATGTCGCCACACCTCCCCCACCTCCTCCCGAGCGCGGTGGGTTACCCGCAGGTGCCATCCTTCCCCCAGAGGATAGACCCCGGTCGTGGGGATGTCGATGCGGCCGGAGATGAGGGGATAGGCGGGGTACTCCACCTCGTCCCCTTCCCCCACCCAAAAGGTTTCGTACTCCTTGCGAAGGGTAAGTCCCGCGGGAAGGGTGTACTCGCTCCCCGCGGGGATGGCCGGGTTCTCCAGGAATTCCCGCGCCCGCTCCACATGGGCGAACCCAATGTCCCGCAGTTCCCGGCGTAGGTACATGACCGCGTCCCGCAGGATGGCCCGGCGGTGGGCCAGGGGATGGGAGCGCCAACGGGCCAGGGAGAAACGCAGTCCTCTTGGCGTCTCCTCCACCAGGGTTTCCGCCCACGCGGCCACACTCAAGGGGTGGAGAAGGTCGAAGTCCGCGGCCGCGAGTTCTCCGGTGGCATAGAGCGCGGCCCGCACTTGGGGGTTCATCTCTTCCAGGAGGGGAAGGACCTGGTGCCGCAGCCGGTTGCGGAAATAGGTGGTATCCAGGTTGGAGAGGTCGAACCGGTAGGGGAGATGTCGTTCCTCGACCCAGGTCTCAATGTCCGGGCGGCGGGCCCAGAGGAGGGGGCGAAGGAGCCAGAGACGCTCGGACCTGGGGCGGGCCTGCGGGGGGACTAGGGGAAGGCGGAGGTAGCCGTACCAGGTGAGGGGGCGCATGCCCCGCAATCCGGCCAGTCCCGCCCCCCGGATGACGTGCATGAGCACCGTCTCCACCTGGTCATCCGCGTTGTGGGCCACAGCCACCCATGGGGCGTGAACACGTTCGGCCTCCTGCCCCAGGATCGCGTAGCGCCACTGGCGGGCCGCTTCCTCCACGGAAACACCGGGCTGCTGGGCCGCGGTGGGGATGTCCACATGTCGCAGGATGAAGGGAAGGCCCAGCTTTGCCGCCATCTCCCGGACAAAGGCCGCGTCCGCGTCGGCATCCTCCCCCCGAATGCCGTGGTGGACGTGAACCACGTGAAGACGCAGCCGATACACGTCCGCCAGATCGGCCAGAATGTGCAACAGGCAGACCGAATCCACCCCGCCGGAAACACCTACCACCAGCGGGGCTCCTCGAACATCAAACCGATCCAGAACACGACGTACCGACGCGTCCGGTGCTAAAAAGATGCCCATGTGCGATCCCCCGGTGACGTGCTTCATTGTAACTAAGTTGGGACGTTTTGGGAATTCAGGTTGGGGATGAGGTACGGGGAATGATGAACGAATAACGAGTAAGAGGGTGGCAAGATCGGCTCTGCTGAAGGCCCGGACGCCTATCTTTTGGTTTGTGGGACTTTTTGGCCCGTTCGCGGCCACCTCTTGAGCAAAGTCCCGTACCTGCATATACTAGGTGTACTCAATACTCAACCATGAGCCCGCCCATGCGCATTGGCATAGATGCCAGCCGAGTGCCCACAACTCAACGCCCAAGGACCGGCACGGAGACGTACAGCCGGGAGCTCATCGCGCGGCTGCTCCCCCTCCTCACCCGAGCCGGTCACCAAGTCCTTCTCTACACGCCCGTCCCCTTGACACCGGAACATTTCGGCTTGACGGCTTGGCCCTCCCGCGTCCACACGGAGGTCATCCCCCTGCCCCGACTCTGGACCCATGTGGGGTTGGGCAGCCGGTTGTGGCGCGACCCTCCCGACGTGCTCTTCATCCCCGCGCACGTGGTGCCCATCCTCCCCCCGCGGGGTGTGCCCATCCTGGTCACGGTACACGACCTGGGCTACGAACATGAACCCGAGGCCCATCCCCGACTCCAACGCGCGTACTTGCGCTGGAGCACCCGACACAGCGCGTCGCACGCCCGCGTGGTCCTGGCCGATTCCCGCGCCACGGCCCAGGATCTGACACGCTGGTATCACATCCCCGAAAGCAAAATCCGAGTCCTCTACCCGGGTTTCTCCCCCCCGCCCTCTCCCTCTCCCGCCCGGATTCAGGCGGTGCGACAAAGGTACGGGCTCACCGAACCGTACTTCCTCTTCGTCGGCACCTTGCACCCACGCAAGAACGTGCACCGGCTCCTGGACGCGTTCGCGCAGGTGAAGGATGTGCCTTTGCAGGTGGAGCAGGCGCGGAGCGCCGGGCCCGTGCACCTGGTCCTGGCCGGACGGGTGGGGTGGAAGGCCCAGGGCATCCTGGCGCGCGGCCAAGCGCCCGACCTCCGTTCCCGTGTCCACATGTTGGGGTACGTGCCCGACGAGGATTTGCCCCCCCTCATGGCCGGAGCGACCGCGCTGGTGTTTCCTTCCCTCTACGAGGGGTTTGGCTTTCCCGTCTTGGAAGCCCAAGCCCTCCGAGTGCCCGTCCTCACGTCGGATGTGGCCAGCCTGCCCGAGGTCGCAGGCCAAGGAGCCCTCTACGTGGACCCCCATCAGGTTCGGTCCATCGCGGATGGGATGCGCCGTCTTCTGGAGGACCCGGCTTTGCGCCGACGGCTGGTTCAGGAGGGGGAGAGGAATGTGGGCCGGTTTTCCTGGGATCGAAGCGCACGTCAGGTGTGGCATCTCATGGAGGAGGTGGGGAAGAGGCGATGAGCGAGGGTGTGGTGGATATCTTAGGGGTGCCGGTGGACCGCTTGACGTTTGCCCAGGCCCTGGAGCGGATCGCCCGGATGATCCGGTCGGGGGAGCGGGGGTATGTGGTGACCGCGAATCCGGAGATCATCATGCGGGCCCGTCGCGATCCCGCGTACCGCAAGATCCTGCAGGAAGCGGCCATGGTCTGGCCGGACGGGGTAGGCGTGCTGTGGGCGAGTCGCTTGTTGGGGGCCCCCATCCCGGAGCGGGTTACCGGTTCTGATGGGGTTCCCCTGATTGCCCAACGGGCCGCGGCCGAGGGATGGCGTTTGTACTTGTTGGGCGCGGGGCCGGGCGTGGCCGAACGGGCCGCGCGTGTGCTGGAGGAGCGTTACCCCGGCGTCCAGATTGTGGGCGCGGAGCCGGGGGATCCTCGTCCCGAGTACGATGCGCTGGCGCGGGACCGGATCAACGCCGCGCGGCCGGACATTCTTTTTGTGGCCTACGGGGCTCCGAAACAGGAATGGTGGATGGCCCGGAATGTGCCTCATCTGGAGGTTCACGTGGCCATTGGCGTGGGGGGCGCGTTGGACTTCCTTGT
>JAADDB010000252.1 GCA_013154135.1 Chloroflexota bacterium | reverse complement strand
CGCCCCTACCAATCCGTGTGCATCTGTGTGCATCCGTGTCCTATGCCCCCACGGGCGACCGGACATAACCACACATGGCCGTTCACAGACGGTAGGGGCTCACGGCCGTGTGCCCTGTTCAGCAGGCCAACGTATCGGACGGCATATTCCAGCCGTCCGCGGCCTATGGGGACTTTCCCTCGCCAACCCGGCATTCAGCCCCTTAATCGTCAATCGTCAATCGTTACTCCTTACCCCTTGGCTATCCCAACAAAAAAACCGCCCTCCCCGGTGGGGATGTGGGCGGTTTTTCCCGGCAGTCAGGGGCGCCTAGCGGATGGCCTCTTGGGCCACCTGGACCAGGCGAGCGAAGGTTTCGCCATCCCTCACTGCCAGATCGGCCAAGATCTTGCGGTCCAACTGGACATTCGCCTGTTTGAGTCCGTAGATGAACCGGCTGTAGGACATGCCGTTCTGCCGTGCGGCCGCGTTGATGCGGGTAATCCACAGGCGGCGAAAATCCCGCTTGCGGTTCTTGCGATCCCGCGTCGCGTACCAAAGGGCCTTGATCATGGACTCATTCGCCCGGCGGAACACATTCTTCCGCTGACCAAAATGCCCCTTGGTGAACTTGAGAACTTTCTTGTGTCGTCGTCTGGTGTGAAATCCACCCTTTGCCCGTGTCATTGTTCACTCCTTTCGGTGGCGGCGGTGAGCCCGCACTTCACTTCTGCCACCGGATATGAATGCGCGGAAAGTCCGCCCTATTTCTTGTCCAAGTATGGTGCCAGGCGCTTGACCCGACGGATGCTTCCCTTGTGTTCCACGACCAGAAGTCGGTCAAAGATGCGCAACGTGCGCTTGGCCTTCTTGCGGCGCAAGTGACTCTTGCCCACCTTGTGGCGGCGCAGTTTGCCCCTCCCCGTGTACCGAAAGCGCTTCGCCGTTGCCTTGTGCGTCTTCAACTTCGGCATTGTATCCTCCTCGTCCCAATGTCTGAGCAGCGAAAGAGGAGAGGGGATAGGTCATCCCCCCTCCTCGGTCTGAATTCCACAGAATAGGTGGAGCCTATTTCTTGGGCGCCATGACCATGGTCATGGTCATGCCTTCCATCTTGGGCCGTACCTCGATCACCCCAACATCGGCCAAGTCCACGGCCAACTGGTCCAACAACTTACGAGCCATCTCCGGATGTTGGATCTCCCGACCCCGGAAACGGACCCGGAAGCGGACTTTGTGCCCCTTGCTGAGGAATCGATGGGCATCCCGGCGCTTGAAGTCCAAATCATGTTCTCCAATGCGCGGGCGCAACCGGATCTCTTTGACTTCGATTTGTTTTTGCGCCTTGCGTGCTTCCTTGGCCTTTTTCTGCAACTCGTACATGTATTTGCCGTAATTGAGCAACCGACAAACGGGCGGTCGAGCATTCGGCGCAACTTCGACCAAATCCAACCCCCGTTCTTCGGCCAAGGCTAACGCTTGGCGCAGGGGCATAACCCCCAATTGTTTCCCATCCGTGTCCACGACACGGACTTCACGGGCTCGAATTTCTTCGTTGACGCGAAGGCCTTTCTTGGCTATTGTTCTTACCCCTTGTCAAATTACTAAGTGACGAACGAATGTGTTGCCTGGTTGCACCTTCTTTTGCCCCTGATTTTCGTTGTTTGGCTGAGAAGATGCCAGCACAGTATAACGCAAGGTTGTCGGGCCGTCAAATCAGTGCCTTTTCTGCGACAACTTCCTGCACCCGCGCGATGAAGTCGTCCAGCGGGATGTTGTTCTGCTTTTCGCCGGTGCGGGTGCGTAGGGACACGGTCCCCGCTTCCATCTCCTTGTCCCCCACGATGAGCATGTAGGGGATCTTCTCCAACTGGGCCTTGCGGATTTTCGCGTTCATCCGGTCGTCGCTGTAATCCCCCTCCGCTCGGATGCCCGCGGCCTGCAGTTTCTCCACCACCTGCTGGGCGTAATCGTTGTGCCGGTCCGCGATGGGGATGACCCGCACCTGCACGGGCATGAGCCACACGGGGAACGCACCGCCGTAGTGCTCGATCATGACGCCGAAGAAGCGCTCCATGCTCCCCATGAGCGCGCGGTGGATCATGTACGGCCGGTGCTCCTTACCATCCTCGCCGATGTATGTCAGGTCGAACCGCTCGGGCAGGTTGAAGTCGAACTGAATGGTGGAGCACTGCCAGGTGCGGCCGATCGCGTCCTTCAACTTCAGGTCGATCTTGGGGCCGTAGAACGCGCCGCCCCCCTCGTCGATCTCGTAGGGCAGGCCCGCCCGTTGGAGGGCTTCCTCCAGCGCGGCCTCCGCGTCCCGCCACATCTCATCCGACCCCACGGCCTTCTCCGGCTTGGTGCTCAAGTAGGCCTGGAACTCCTCGAAGCCGAAGGAGCGCAGGATGTGCAGGGTGAACTGGAGCACCTTGTCGATCTCCTCGGGCATCTGGTCCGGCCGGCAGAAGATGTGCGCGTCGTCCTGGGTGAAGCCCCGCACGCGCATGAGCCCGTGGAGCACGCCCGCGCGCTCGTACCGGTACACGGTCCCCCACTCGGCCATGCGGATGGGCAGTTCCCGGTACGACCGGATCCGGCTCTTGTAGATCATGATGTGGAAGGGGCAGTTCATGGGCTTGACGTAGTAGTCCTGCCCGTCGATGTCCATGGGCGCGTACATGTTTTCCTTGTAGAAGTCCAGGTGGCCGCTCCGCTCCCACAGGAGGGATTTGCCGATGTGGGGCGTGTACACGAACACGTACCCGTGCTTCAAGTGCTCCTCCTTGGCGAACTCCTCCATCTTGTGGCGGATGAACGCGCCCTTGGGGTGCCAGAGGATGAGCCCCGCGCCCACGTCCGGGTGGGTGGAGAAGAGGTCCAGTTCCTTGCCCAGCCGCCGGTGATCCCGCTTCTTGATCTCTTCCAACCAGTTCAGGTACTGGCGCAGTTCCTTGGGGGTCTTCCACGCGGTGCCGTAGATGCGCTGGAGCATGGGGCGACGTTCATCCCCGCGCCAGTACGCGCCCGCGACGTTGAGCAGTTTGAACGCGTTGACAGGGATCTGGCCCGTGTGTTCCACGTGAGGACCTCGGCACAAGTCCTCGAAGGTATCGTGGCGGTACGTGGTCAGTTTGGGCTGTTCCCCTTCGGGCAGGGGATTGCCGTACTCGTCCGTGCCCCGGGAGAGGATGTCCTCGATGAGTTCCAGTTTGTAGGGTTGGTCCTTGAAGAGTTCCCGGGCCTCCTCGGGCGTGACTTCCCGGCGGATGAAGGGGTGTTTGCCCTTGATGATCTCCCGCATCCGCTCTTCGATCTTCTCCAAGTCCTCGGGCGTGAGGGGCCTGGGCAGGTCGAAGTCGTAGTAGAAGCCGTTCTCAATGGGCGGCCCGATCGCGATCTTCCCTTCGGGGAACATCTCCAGCACCGCCTGGGCCATCACGTGCGCGGCCGAGTGGCGAATGCGGTAGAGTTCCTCATCGTAGGACTGTTTATCTGTCTTCGCACGTTGCTTTTTGGCCATGATGACAACCTCCTAGAGAGCGTGATGCGTCATTCGTAATTGCATGTACGGCGGCCAGCCCCTCTTAATCGTTACTTGTTACTCGTTAGCCAACAACAAAACCCCCTCACCCATGTCGGGGCGAGGGGGTTCCCACGCGGTTCCACCCAACTTTCAGCAGCGGGCCGACGTGATCGGGCCCGTTGCCCTCGTTGTGGCCGATAACGGGGCCAGCCGGAGTGGCTTACTGGCCGGGATAAGGCGTTCAACCACTCGCTCCCGGGGGGTTTTCGACGGCTTCCGTGCGACAGGGGCTTCCAGCCGTAGGCCCCTGCTCTCTGGCGCCTTCCACCGCCTACTCGTCCCGGTCCACGCTTTGGCGGATGTGTCTGTTGTGTTACGACGTGGATGGGGGACACGGATCGACGGCCCCCCGAACGGGTCCGTCCCGTTGTCCGGAGTCCAGTACAACAACACGGGCGGCACAACGCCGCCCGTGTGTTCTGTGGTGGGCGGTACAGGACTTGAACCTGTGACCTCCACGATGTCAACGTGGCGCTCTAGCCATCTGAGCTAACCGCCCTCACACAACAGTATACGCACTTTTCCCCGTCTTGGCAAGTTTTGGTGGACCTTGGGTCAGAACGCTCCCCTCGTAACATTTTCCCGTTCACGGCATCTAATGGTACGATGAGTTACTGAAAAACGTTTTCAGTAAGGCCGGTGGGATGGAAGGATGGGACGCTGGTTGCCGAATCGTGAGGGGTTGAAGATGGATTTCTTGTTGCAGGAATTGCGCCGGGCGGGTTACCGCATTACGGACGCGCGGCGGGCCATTGTCCAGGCCCTGGTGAACGCGTCCCGCCCCCTGAATCCCCAAGAGCTCTACGAGGCGGCTCGGGTGCAACACCCCCGGGTGGGCCTGGTCACCGTCTACCGGACGCTGGAAGCCCTCCTGGAGTTGGGGATGGTGCAGAAGGTGCACGGGGAACAGGGGTGCGTGGGGTACGTGTACACCGGCCGGGGACATCGGCATGTGGCCTGGTGCCGGGCTTGCGGTCGGGCTTTCATTTTTGAAGGACAGGAGGACCTGAGTTCCCTCGAGCAGAGCCTGGAGAGGACGCTGCACTTCCGCGTGGAGGGACATCTTCTCCAGCTCACCGGATTGTGTGCCGAATGCCAGGCACGCACGTGAAGAGGGCGCGGGCCCATACATCCGAACATGTGCAGAGGAGAGGACGAATGATGGGGAAGAGGGGGATCACGTATTGGCTCATCGTTGGACTGCTCATCAGCTTGGGGGTCACCCTGGCGGCATGTGGCCGACAGACCCCGGAGGCCACCACGCAGGAACGGCAGGGGCCCTTGGTGGTGGCCGCAAGTATCGCTCCCTTGGGGGATTTTGCCCGACATGTGGGCGGGGATGAGGTGGAAGTGCACGTCCTTGTGCCACCCGCTGCCAGTCCCCACACCTACGAGCTCACGCCGGCCCAGATCAAACTCCTCCACCGGGCCGATGTGCTCATCCTCAACGGGGTCGGCCTGGAGTTCTGGGCCCAAAAGGTGCTGGACACGGTGGATAACCCCCACCTGCACGTGGTCATCGCTTCCGAAGGGTTGGAGATATTGCAGACTCGTGGGGAAGAGGGAGGGGGGAATCCCCACCTGTGGCTGGATGTGATCAACGCAACTCTCTATGTAGCGAAGATCCGGGATGCCTTTGCCGCGGTGGACCCCGGGAGGAAGGACGTGTACATGAAGAACGGGGCCCGGTACATCGAGGAGTTGAAGGCCTTGGACCGGGAGATCATGCTCACGGTGGCCCAATTCCCCAACAAGAAGTTCATTGCCTTGCACCCCGCGTGGGTTTACTTCGCCCGCCGTTACGGTCTGGAACAGGCCGCGGTGGTGGAGCACACGCCGGGCAAGGAGCCGTCGCCCGCGGAGATCGCGCACATTGTGGAAGTGGCCCGCGAGATTGGGGCCAAGGCCATCTTCGCGGAGCCCCAGTTCTCCCCCAAGGCAGCCCAGGTCATCGCGGAGGAGAGCGGCATCCACGTGCTCTTCCTCAACCCCCTAGGGGATCCCCCGGATTACGATTACATCCAGACAATGCGACATAACTTGCAGGAATTGCAAAAAGGTATGGGCGAGTGAAGGAGGAGGCATGAGCACATCACATCGGTTGGTCGCCACCGGGACGCCTGATTCGACCCAACAGGAGCCCATCATTCAGTTGCGGAATGTGACGGTCGCGTACGAGGACCAGGTGGTCCTGGAGGATGTGACCTTTACGGTGTATCCCGGCATGTTCGTGGCCATCATCGGCCCTAACGGCGCGGGCAAGACTACTCTGATCCGCACCATTTTGGGGCTCATCAAGCCCCTGCGGGGGGAGGTGCTGGTGTTCGGCAAGCCCGCGTGGGAGTTGAAGGAGGAACGCAAGCGTTTGGGTTATGTTCCCCAAATTCTCAGCGTGGATTTGCACTTCCCCATCACCGCGGGGGAGGTGGTGCTCATGGGCCGATACGCGCGTGTGGGGCTCATCCGGCGGCCGTCCAAGGAGGATTACCGCATCGCGCGAGCGTCCATGGAGCGGGTGGGAGTCGGCCACTTGTGGGATAGGCCCTTTGGGAAGTTGTCCGGCGGTCAGCGACAGCGGGTGCTCATTGCCCGCGCCTTGGCCAATGAGCCCGATTTGTTGGTCCTGGATGAGCCGACAACCGGGGTGGATGTGACCGCGACGCAGACGGTGTATTCCCTGTTGCGGGAGTTTCACGAGGAGGGGATGACGATTCTCGTGGTCTCCCACGATGTGGGGGTGGTGGCCACTTTTGTGGATACGGTGGCGTGTGTGAACCGACGCCTGGTCGCCCATGGCCGTCCGGAGGAGGTGTTGGGTTCCGAGGAGTTGGCTCGGATGTACGGGTGTGATGTGGCGTATTTCCACCATGGGCGGGTGCCCCACCTGGTGGTGGAGCCGGCTGACGGGGAGAAGTCCGATTAGGACAGAGGAGGTGGAGCCGTGTTGGAGGTGTTGTCTTACACGTTCATGCAGCGCGCGTTGTTGGTGGGTGTGCTCATCGGCGCGGTGTGTGCGGTCATTGGGGTTTATGTGGTGCTGCGCAGCATGTCGTTTATCGGTGCGGGCATTGCCCACGCGTCCTTTGGGGGTGTGGCCCTGGGATTTTTGTTGGGGGTGAATCCGGTTATCAGTGCCATCACCTTTTGTTTGGCCGTTGCCTGGGGCATCGCCTGGGTTTCCCGGTCCGGCAAGGTGAAGGAGGACACCGCGGTGGGCATTTTCTTCGCCTCCACCATGGCCTTGGGTATTCTGGCCATCGGTCTGATGGAGGGGTATAACTTGGACTTGTTCAGTTATTTGTTCGGCAGTATTCTGGCCATCACTCAGGCAGATGTGTGGCTGACGGTGGGGCTGAGTGGGGTCGTCTTGGTGTTGGTCGCTCTGTTCTTCAAGGAGCTCTTGTTCATCACGTTCGACCCGGAGACGGCCCAGGTGTTGGGTTTGCCCGTGACCGCGCTGTATTTCCTCCTCATTACGCTCATAGCCTTGACGGTGGTCATTGCTCTGAAAGTGGTGGGTATTATTCTGGTGTCCGCGTTGATTGTCACTCCTGCGGCCGCGGCCTGGCAGTTGACGGAGCGCTTCGGCCGGATGATGGCGTTGTCGGTTCTGTTCGGTGTGGTGTCGACGGTCGGTGGGTTGTTGCTTTCGTATGAGTTGAACACCGCGTCGGGCGCAACGATTGTCCTTCTCTCCACCGCGCTCTTTTTCCTGTCCTTGCTCTTCTCCCCCAGACGGCGCCGGGCGGCGATAAGATAAGTAAAGAGTAACGATTGACGATTAACGATTAAGGGGGTGAATGCTGGGTTGGTGAGGGAAAGTCCCTATTGGCCCGCTGAACGGGAAGTGCCCCTCCGGGGCGCGGGGTTGGCCTCCGGCCGATGTATCCCCGCCGTTCTCAGTCGTAGCTTGGCGGCGGACGGGTCCGCACCTTGGCGGGGTGCCGGCGTTCTCGCCCCGTGCATAGAGAGAGTTTTGTGTGCGTGGTGGGCGGGCTTCGCCCG
>JAADDB010000094.1 GCA_013154135.1 Chloroflexota bacterium | reverse complement strand
GGGCGGGCGAAGCCCGCCCGCCACGCTCACAAAACTCCCTTCTTGCACGGGGCGAAAACATCAGAGCCCCGCCAAGGAGCGGACCCGTCCGCCGCCAAGGCACTATTGGACTTTGTCCGTCATCACAACACAACGCTAAGGGAGAAGAACCATGCGGTTACAAGGAAAACATGTCGGCGTATTTGTCGAGGAAGGATTCGAAGACCTGGAATTCTGGGTACCGGTCATGCGCTTGCGCGAGGAAGGCGCCCGAGTGACCATCATAGGAACCGGCCGAGCACCCAAGTACACGGGAAAACACTGCCTGGAAGCCGTGCCCGACGCGGTGGCCGAAGATCTCTCCGCGGACGATTTCGACGCACTCGTCGTCCCAGGGGGGTGGGCCCCCGATAAACTCCGCCGGGACCCGGGCGTTCTCCGCCTGGTGAGGGACGTCTACCACCAGGGCAAGATCATCGGCTCCATCTGTCACGGTGGATGGGTCCTCATCTCCGCGGGGATCGTCCACGGCCACAAGGCCACAGGTTCCCGGGGCATCCGAGACGACTTGATCAACGCGGGGGCCACATGGGTGGACAAACCCGCGTTCCGTGACGGCAACCTGGTGTGGGGCCGCGTGGTCGCGGACCTGCCCGCGTTCTGCCGAGAGCTTATCCAGGCCATCGAATAACCCATCATCAAAGGAGCCTTCGAACAAACCCATGGTCGGCTTAGTCATTGTGGCCCACAGCGCGTGTCTGGCCCAAGGTGTCAAGGAACTTGCGGATCAAATGGTCCAGCACCGGGTCCCCATTGCCATTGCAGGGGGCCTGGATGACCCAGAAAACCCTTTCGGCACAGATGCAATGAAGGTGTTGAACGCCATCCAGTCCGTCTACAGTGAGGATGGCGTTGTCATTCTCATGGACTTGGGCAGCGCTCTCCTCAGCGCGGAAATGGCCCTGGAATTCCTGCCCGAAGAACAACAGGCTCACGTGTACCTCTCCGATGCCCCACTGGTGGAAGGCGCTATCGCGGCCGCGGTGCGCGCGGCCACAGGCGGAACAGCCGAAGAAGTCTTGGCAGAAGCGCGCACCGCGCTCCAAGCCAAAATCGCCCAGCTCAACCTGACCCCGCCTCCTTCCACCACATCCCCAACAGAAGCGCCCGTGGAAGGGGAGGAAATCCGGCTCACCGTGCGCAACCGACTAGGGCTCCACGCGAGACCCGCGGCCCAGTTCGTCACCGTCGCCTCCCGCTACACCGCGGATGTCCACGTGCGCAACGTGACCCGCGGAACCGACTGGGTGAACGCCAAGAGCATCAACCAAGTCGCCACCTTGGGAGTCCGGCAGGGGCATGAGATCGCGATTCGGGCCCACGGGCCCGACGCGGAACAAGCGCTCCAGGCCCTGCGGGAGCTGGTTGAGGCCAACTTCGGAGAACCCGAGGACATCCCCACGACAGTGGTCCCATCCACCGTTCCCGCCTCCTCGGAAGAACAAAAGGACCTCCTCACAGGCATCCCTGCCTCCCCGGGCATTGCCCTGGGTCCGGCCCACCTCTACCTCCCCGAACCCGTAGACCTTCCCCAAACACAGGTGGAGGACCCGGAAACCGCGTGGCGACAGCTGGAACAGGCATTGCAAAAAGCCCGGGAGGAAATCCACCGCCTGCGCGCACAAGCCGTCCACCGGGTGGGGGAATACGAAGCGGCCATTTTCGACGCCCATATCCTCTTCCTGGAGGACCCCACCCTTCGGGAGCGGGCCCGGGAGCTCATCTTCCGGGAACATCTGCACCCGGCCGCCGCGTGGGCCCGGGCCATCGACGAGATGATCGGGACCTACCGCGCGCTGGATGACCCCTACATGCAGGCCCGGGCCGCGGACCTGGAAGATGTGAAGCGGCGCGTGCTGCGGCTGCTCCTGGGCACAAGCACAAAACCACCCCATCCCCAACAACCTTCCATCCTCATCGCGGAGGATCTGACCCCCTCGGACACGGCCCAGCTGGACCCGAAGATGGTCTTGGGCATTGCCACTGCTCTGGGCGGGGCCACCTCCCACACGGCCATCCTGGCGAGAGCCCTGGGCATTCCCGCGGTCGTCGGGCTGGGCCTGGCCATCCTCCGGGTGGAAGAAGGGCAGGAGATCGGCCTGGACGGGAGCCAAGGCCGGGTGTGGCTCCGGCTGACCCCCGAAATCCGGCGCGAGTTGGAGGAACGACGACGGCGTTGGCTTGCAGAACAGGAGGACATGCGCCGTCTGGCCCAGGCGCCGGCCCAAACCCGCGACGGTCACCGGGTGGAAATCGGGGCCAACATCATCGGCGTCGCGGACGCGGCCGCCGCGCTCCAGTACGGAGCAGAGGGCATCGGGCTCATGCGCACCGAATTCCTCTTCGTCGACCGGGAAAGCCCCCCCGACGAGGAGGAACAATGGCGTGTGTACCAACAGGTCGCGGACCTGCTGGGAAAGCGCCCTCTGGTCATCCGAACAGTGGATGTGGGGGGAGACAAACCCATCCCCTATCTGCAGCTGGAACCGGAACCCAACCCCTTCCTGGGCTGGCGGGGCATCCGCCTCACCCTGGAACGACCGGACTTGTTGAAGACCCAGTTTCGGGCCATTCTCCGGGCCAGCGTGGACCACAACATCAAAATCATGCTGCCCATGGTCTCCACCCTGGAGGAGGTTCGGGCCGCGCGCGCGCTGTTCCAGGAGGCCCAGGACGAACTCCGGCGGGCAGGCCAACCCTTTGATGAGGGGGTGGAACTGGGGATCATGGTGGAAATCCCCGCGGCCGCGCTGATGGCCGAAAAAATGGCCCGGGAAGTGGATTTCTTCAGTGTGGGGACCAACGACCTGAGTCAATACACCATGGCCGCGGACCGGACGAACGCCCGGGTGGCCCACCTGGCCGATGGGTTACAACCTGCGGTGTTGCGCCTCATCGACCGGGCCGCGCGCGCGGCGCACGAGGCGGGAATTTGGATCGGCGTGTGTGGGGAGATCGCGGGGGACGCGGTGGCTGCCCCCATTCTGGTGGGATTGGGCGTGGACGAGCTGAGCATGAATCCCCCGGCCATTCCGCGGGTCAAACAAGTCCTGCGGCAATGGACGTGGGCTGAAATGCAAGAGTTGGCCCAAAAGGCCCTGGACCTGGAAAGTGCCGAGCAGGTACGCCAGCTAGTGAGTAATCAGCAAACGAGTAACGAGTAAGATGGGGGCCCCGTAGCGGGCATCTAAGAGTCGAGCGCGACGGGGGACCTTTACCATCATCCGTCGTCCATCTCCCCGTACCATTCCGGGTGAAGGAGGGGAGCAAGCGCGTAGGCCAAAGCCACCGCGAACTGGCTTCCCCGCTTCACGAACCCTCGGGTGAGAATTCCCACACTGCCGACCGTGTGTTTCGTGTTCACCTGTCCGGAGAGGACATCCATGGCCGGGCCCAACTCCTCTCCGGCCCGCAACCGCTCCACCAACCGCGGGGGCAACAACACCCGACCGCCGGACCCAAAACTCACCCGGCCGGAACGGGTGACCACCGCGGCCCAGCCGGAGAGGAACACCCCGCCGGCCTGGGGGATGTCTTCAACGCCGCCCTCCATTCCGACGCCCAAGTCCGCGTCCAACAGCGCCCGAGCCCGTTCCGCGCGATGGCGTGCCCCTCGGAGCATCTCCTCCACACCCCACGGTTGGGGAGACACGCCGGAGGGGACGTCCACCCCCTCCACACGCGCGCGGGGCCAGTAGAAGTGAATCACCTCCCGGGTTGCGGCTATCTTCACCGGGTTCAACGTGCCCACAGCAACGGTCAAGATCTCCATGAATGGGTCATTCCTCCTCGCAAGCTATGCCCTCCTTGGTCGCGTCCAGGAGGGGTGGATCCTCAAAGGCCTTTTCAATGACCTTGCGAATCGCGGGCAAATCCGGCACGAGGACTGCTTCCCCGTAGCGGGTTACCGTCCCCCGCACCAAGGGGTAGCCGATGACCCGGCCGTGCACCCGCTCAGGGGGAATGTCCATGGCCATTCGAGCCAAACGCAGCATCTCGGCCAAGGAGAGGTCGGTCTGAACACTCTCGCGCATGGCCGAGTAGAGCGCGGGCAAACGGGGCAGGAGGTTCAGTGCCCGAGCCCGATCGCGCATGGCCAGGATGGCCCTCTGTTGACGCCGCGCGCGGTCAATGTCGTTCGTCTCTTTGCGCGCCCGAATATAGGCCATCAGCTCCTGACCGGTCAGATGCTGCTTCCCCTTCTTGAAATGGTAGTACTGTTTTTCGAACTCCACAGTGTGAGGGCAGGTGATTTCCACGTCCACACCGCCGAGGATGTCGATGATCTTGGCGAACCCGGGCAAATCAAGGCGCACAAAGCGGTCCACCCGCACCTGGAAGTTCTCCCAGAAGACTTTCTTCAACAGGGCCGGACCCCCGCCCTCCACCTTCACCGTCCCACTCTCCCCCAGGTAGTCCACCACGTTAATGCGCTGTTTGCCGTAGCCGGGGATGGACACGTACATGTCCCTGGGTATGCTGACGACCGCGACTTCTTGGTGTTCCTCGTCCACCATGACGAGCATGATGGTGTCCGTGCGCCAGACTTTCGCGCTGCTCGACCGTTTATCCGCGCCGAGGACGAGGATGTTGAACGTGCGGTCAATGCGCCGCGGCGCGCTGGAGGGAGCAGGGGTGGGCAGTGGCTCAGAGGGTTCCGGGGTGGAGAGGATAAGCCGGGCCCCGATGGTGGGCGTGAGGGCAAAGACCAGGTGGGATGTGGGCGTAGGGGTGGGGGAAGGGGATGGCGGTGTGACCGGGGCCGGGGTCGAACGGCCACACGCGGCCAATCCGAACAGGAGTATCACAGGAATCCACAACCAACGTCTCATGGGTGTCACCTTGCCGGTGGGGAAGGCAATGGGACCACGCCCATCACCTTCCCCACGTGATTACACGCCGTTACCGACCAGAGGAGGAATGTCCAGTACGGTACGCAGCCCAGGGGTTGCCCGCATGACGCGAGGGAGGGCGTTGACAACGATGGAGGCGGTAGCCCAATCGCCGCTGATGGGTGATAGTTCCACGTGGAGGGGCATGGACCCGCCCAGGTCGGTCTTGTCCCCGGGGTCGGACAAGCCCAGGGCCATTTCCAAAGTGAGGCGAATGCGGGATTCCCCACCTACCTGGGCCGTGAGGACTTGCCGGAGTCCTTTCACTTTGCCCGGTTCCAGCTCGCCTTTGTGCCAGGGAACCGGGGCATCGGCCACCAGGATGTCCACCGTCTCGTTCATCTCCTCGATCTCCCACCCCAACGCGTGGGCCAGGAGTTGGGCGGAGATGTTGAGTCCCACGTGGCCCAACTTCTTCTCCCGAAGCCGTTCCTCTGCCTCCTCCGGAGTGAGCCCGGCCCCCAGCTTTTCCTGGAGTCGCGCTCGACGTTCGCTCAGGTTCACTCGCCGCTCCACCTGAACGGTTTCCACTTGGGGCAGAAGGGCCGCAGCGGTGGCCGGCCAGTAGTCCATCACAAAACCGGGATTCACCCCAACACCCAGGAAGGCCACGCTTTTCGAACGGGCCACGTGGTCCACTTCTTCGGAAACCACCGGGTACAGTTTGAAGGGGAAGACGGCTTCCTCGCACGTGGTGACTACGTGGATGTTGTTGTCCAGCAAGGGAAGGGCTTGATCGGCCAGCCAGGGGAAGTAGGAGGTGGTGGAAAGGACGGCCACATCCGGGCGGGCCTTGATCACAGCCCGCATGTCATCTACCACGGAGATGCCAAAGGATGTTTTCAAGCCCACCACGCGGCCCACATCCTTGCCCACCTTGTCCGCCGCGATGTCCATCCCCGCGACGATCTCCATGTCCTTTCGCTGATGTACCAGCTGCACAATGAGGGATCCAATGGGTCCCAAGCCGATAACCGCGACACGCATGGTCTTGCCTCCTCTGTTTGTGAAGTTGCTGGACTGTGGACAAGCGACCCTGATGGGTGGACACAACTCAGTGGCACCTTGGCGGCGGGACGCGCGGTCCTCGCCCGGTGCCCTTCTTCTCCAAGCCGTCAGATTTTGTCCAAAGTCCAGTGAAGTTGGTAAAGGCTCAAGCGCGTTGAGCCTGGGCCTCCAGGGCGAGTCGCCGCAATAGGTCCAATACCACGTTGGCCACCCACTGCTTGCGGTATTCCGCGAAGGCGTGATATTGCACGCGCGCGTGGCGTGTGCCCGTGGGTGCGGCCGCTGCAATGAGGGTGTACTCCCCTGACGTATCCGACACCGCGGCGATGACCGCAGCTGCTTCGGCGCCGGTGAGCTCGCGCAGGTGTTGAGCCCACTGGACGGCCTCGTCTTCTGTGCGAATCGGGGTTGGAGGGGGCACGTCCGCCACCTGGACGTCCGCTCCTGCCTCGCGCAGACGACGGAACACCTCGCAATCGGGGCCTTCCCAGGCGAGAACCACGCGCCATCCCCGCTCCGTCAACGCGCGAGCGACCACGTCCTCCACCCGCTCTTCATCCACGCCGTAGATGATGTCCCCCAAGCGCCGACGGATTTCCTCCTCCACAGGCGCGATGAGGCGTTCTGCGGCCTCCTCGCTTTCGGCTTTTGCAGTGATGCGGATGTCCGTCTGACCCGGGTGGGCGGCCAAACCGACGGTTGGATTGGCCAGTTCCATCAGGTCCGCGATGGCCGCGTCGATGGTGCTCTCCCCCGCGGCCACGGTGCGGAGCAGGCGGGTCTTGATCACCGCGTTGAGCCGAAACCGATCGCGCAGGTATGGAAGCACCGCGGTCTCCAGGAGGTAGCGCATCTCCCGGGGAACGCCGGGCAGGGTGATGACAACGCCGCGGTCTGTTTCCACGATGAACGCGGGGGCGCTGCCCACAGGGTTGGGGATGGGAATGGCCCCTTGAGGGATGTAAGCCTGCCGGCGGTTGTTTTCGGACATCCGCCGACCCACACGCACGAAGAAGGTCTCGATCTGCTTCAACAGCTCCTGGGAAAAGACAAGGGGACGCCCGGTAGCCCGGGCCACAGCTTCCCGGGTCACATCGTCCACCGTGGGCCCCAAGCCTCCGGTGGTGATCACCACATCCACCCGGTCCAAGGCGATGTTCAGGACTTGGGCGATACGCTCCAGGTTGTCGCCGACGGTGGTCATGTAATGGAGGTCCAAGCCGATGGTGCGCAGTTGACGGGCGATGTGAGCGGAGTTGGTGTCAACAATTTCGCCTAACAGGAGTTCTGTGCCTATGGAGACGATTTCCGCGTTCAACGTGCTTGTGCTCCATTTGGGTAAGGATATTGGGTATCCGGTATCAGGCATTTTGTGGGCCGAGTTGGATGTCGACCTTTCCGGCTTTCGGCCAGGCCCATCTAGCAGCGCGCATCCGTCGAACTGCGCCCTTTTGCAGGTGAGGCGAGACCCTATTGGCCGCCCTCACCTCCGACATGTATTGTAACATGCTTCAAAGGGACAGGCCAATTACGTTTGGGGATTGGGTACAAGGCTTTGGGCAAACGTCCCTGGGTGGTGAAAAGAGGAATGAGCAACGATCGACGAGTAAGGGGAGAGGCCGAGAATCGCCATCCATGGCCCATGTGGGCACTCCCGCCTCCCCCC
>JAADDB010000107.1 GCA_013154135.1 Chloroflexota bacterium | reverse complement strand
GCAGCCGGTGGCCCTGCGCGGCCAGGAAGGCCAGCAGCACCAGGGCCAGGGGGCGGCGGGGCAGGGCCTCCTCCTCATAGGTCACCCTGGGCGTCTCGTCCGGCACCTGGAGGCGGGCGCGGAAGGCGTCCACCGCGGCCTGGAAGAGGTCCTGGCGCTCGTCATTGCCCAGGCTGGGCAGGGGTGCTCGCTTCATTTTGCGCTTCTGCAGCAGCCTACTACGCAAGTCCTCGGTGCCCTTGGTGCGCCACTCTCGGAGGATGAGCTCCAGGGTGGTCTCTTCGGGTCGTGGGCGGGTGAGCAAAACCAGGGCCAGGGGTGCGGTCCGGTCCTTGGCCTGCGTCACGGCCTCGTTCAGCAGGGCTAGCAGTGCGTCTTCGGGCCGGCTCTCGGCGTAGTCCACCACCAACAGGGTGGGCTGGGGCGCCGAGACCCAGTAGCGAGCGTACGTGCGCCATTTTTCGGGCGTGAGGTCGCCCGGTTCCGGGACGAACGCGACCTGCCAGCCCTGGCCCTGCAACGCGGCCGCGGTCTCCACCAGCAAGCGGGTTTTGCCTGCGCCGCCCGGGCCGTAGAGCCAGGCCAGGCCGACTCGCTGCTCTGGGTCCTCGGCCAGACTTTGCGCCCAGGCCACCAGGCGGTCCCGCAGCTTGAAGAACTCGCGGCCCCGGTAGGGGATGAGCCGATACTGGGCTTTGAGCTCGTGGAAGATGAAGTCGGACCCAACCGGCCGCGCGGGGACGACCGCGGGTTTGAGGGCTTCCCACGCGTTGCGGGCTTCTTGGTCCTCCCAGGCTTTGAGAACCGCCTTTGCGGTAACCAGGGGCAATCGTTCAATGGCTTTGCTGAGATTTTGCAACTGCTCATAGATCTCTCGCGTGAACAGGCCTTGCAGCGCGTTTCGCCAGGCGGGTTCGCGCCACAGATAGGCCCATACCAGCTCCAGATAGCGACGCGCGGCTTGGGCACGAACCTCCGATGGGAGGGGCGTCGGAAGTTGCTTTTGCACCGCGTGCACGAGTGCGGTGGCGTCGGCCGCGTCCAGCGCGTCGTGGGCCGCCTCTAGCAGGCTGGGGAGGTCTCGCAGCGGCAGTTGGTCAGGCGCAAGCGCCTGGGCCAGCCATTGCCAGGCCTGCCGCGTTTGGGGGTCTGAGGCCATATCGGCCAAGATGTAAGCCTCTTGGCGCAGCCGGTCTGCGGCGGCGTTCAAAGCCTGACGGAGCGCGGCTTCCGCACGGCGGGCGTCCAGCCGCTTGGCTACCATATCCACGGCCTCTTCGGCCACGGACGCGCCGGGCACGCCTGCGGCCCCCAGGGCCTTGAGCGCGAAGGTCACCATCTGACGCAGGGTGGTAGTTGCATCCTCGGGCATGGGGTTGCTCCTGAGTGTGACGATAGGAGATTATAGCACAGGTTGTGGATGGGAGGTAAGGGAAGGATGTAACGAGTAAAGGGGCTCAGCCCATCGCGGTTTCCGATTTGACAAGGGGACGGAAGGTGGGTATACTGCCCCCAACGAATAGGTAGAAACCCAATGCGGGAATACGAGGAAGGTATGAACAGCGCTCTCTCGTTGTTGGCCCTCATTATTAGCCTCGTATTGTTGCGGGCGATTATTATCGTCCCGCCGAAGCCCCGCGTTGGGAGGCGAATGAGGGCGTAAGGGAGCGCACTCATTCACAGGTAGCCAGGAAGGCCCCTTCCCAACCGGGAAGGGGCCTTTTGTTTTATCCGGCGTTCTGACCGGAGAGAGGTGTTTTGTGGGGGCGGGCTTCCCCTGCCCCGTCGTGAACAGGGGTGGTTCTGACCGCCCCAGCAATCCTGGAAAGGAGGAGGATGATGATGCAGGAAAAGTATCCGGAAAGGCACTGGACGTATGAGGACCAGGAAGATCTCACCCAGATGCCCGCGTTCATGAACGACGGGTACGCTCCCCCTGATTGGGATTTGATTCAGGCCCTGGAACAGGAAGAAGATCCCTCCACGGAGCACATCCTTCGCTCCTGATCTCCCATGCCAGAACACCGCACAATGACGTGCGCATCCCCGTTCTGAGCCACGTCGGCTCTTGCTCCCCCACCGCCCGGGGGAACAACCGATTTTCCCCCTGAACCAACCGAACGGCCCTTCATGAGCCCGGATGAAGATCGCGCGTGCCCGGGAAAGGATGTACGCGCGCCTGAAACAGGGGGAAGAGAAGAGACACCTCATATCCCACCCGCGGCACTCCCCCAAGCCGCGGAGAACAAAAAAGGAGGCGCACGCCATGACCAGGAAGAGGGAAGGCGCAGATGTGGTTTGGGAAGCTCTGTTGGCCGAAGGCGTGGATGTCGTCTTTGGCCACCCGGGAGGAGCCGTCCTCCCCATTTACGATGCCATGACCAAGTACCCCGTTCGGCATGTGCTGGCCCGGCACGAACAGGGCGCCGCGCACATGGCCGATGGCTACGCCCGGGCCACAGGCCGGGTGGGCGTGGCCATGGCCACTTCAGGACCGGGTGCGCTGAACCTGGTGACCGGCCTGGCCACAGCCATGATGGATTCCATCCCCCTGGTGGCCATTACGGGCCAGGTTCCCACCTCCCTTCTGGGCACCGACGCGTTCCAAGAAACCGATGTGGTCGGGGTCACCCTCCCCATTACCAAGCACAACTTCCTCGTCACCGACGTCCACGAACTCCCCTGGGTTCTGCGGGCCGCGTTCAAGATCGCGCGCAGCGGCCGGCCGGGCCCGGTGCTCGTGGACATCTGCAAGGACGTGCAAACCGACATCACCGACCGCCCCCTCCCCGACCCGGCGGAGATCCACATTCCCGGCCTGGAACGCCAACCGAGCGTGGACGTGGAAGCAGTGCACGCGGCCGCGGACCTCATCAACCGGGCCTCCCGACCCCTCATCATCGCGGGACACGGCGTGCTCATGGCCCACGCGGAGCGGGAGCTCCAAGCCCTGGCCGAAAAGGGGAGCATTCCCGTCACCACCACCTTACTGGGCATCGGCAGCATTCCCGAAACCCATCCCCTCTCCCTGGGCATGAGCGGCATGCACGGAGAAGCCGCCAGCAACTTCGCGCTCCAGGAGTGCGATGTCCTCATCGCCATCGGCATGCGCTTTGACGACCGGGTCACCGGGAAACTCGAGGAATTCGCGCCCAAGGCCAAGATCGTCCACTTTGAACTGGACCCATCGGAAGTGGGCAAGAACATCGAGCCCACCGTCGCGGTGGTGGGGGACGCGAAAGAGGCCCTCCAGCACCTGCTGCCCCTGATCAAGGAACGCCACCACCCCGAGTGGTTGCGACGCCTGCAGGAGTGGAAGGCCGAAAGCCAGGCTCGGGACGCGGTCAACCTGGAAACCGAAGACCTCATCCCTCCTCAAGTCATGCGGGAACTGTGGTACGTCACGGGCGGACAGGCGTTGGTGGCCAGCGATGTGGGCCAGCATCAGATGTGGGAGGCCCAGTATTACATGCACCAGCGGCCTAACCAGCTCTTCACGTCCGGAGGGCTGGGGACCATGGGGTATGGATTGCCCGCGGCCATCGGCGCCCAGGTGGGACGGCCGGAGGAGAAGGTGTGGGCCGTGGTGGGCGACGGCGGATTCCAGATGACCCTCCAGGAACTGGGCACAGTCGCCCAGGAGAATGTGCCCGTCAAGATCGCGATCATCCGCAACGGATACCTGGGCATGGTCCGCCAGTGGCAACAACTCTTTTATGAACGGCGCTACGCGGCCACCCCTATCCTCTCCCCGGACTTGGTCAAACTGGCCGAGGCCTACGGCATCCCGGCCCGGCGGGTGACCAAGCGCAGCGAGCTGCACCAAGCCCTCAAGGAAGCCCACGACGCGGATACGCCCTACCTGTTGGACTTGGAAGTGGTCGAGGAATTCAACGTCTACCCCATGGTCGCGCCCGGGGAACGGGTGGACAACATGCTCCGTCGCCCCCTCGTTCCCGGGGAAGACGGCTTAACCCCTGCATGGTAAGGAGGGCATCATGAGCAAACACACCATCGTCGCTTGGATGGAGGATAAGCCCGGTGTTTTGGCCCGAGTGGCCAATCTTTTCCGGCGGAGGAATTTCAACATCGAAAGCCTGGCCGTGGGACACACGGAAACGCCCGGCGTCAGCCGGATGACTTTTGTGGTGGAAGGGGATGACCGCATGGTGGACCAGGCGGTCAAACAGCTCCTCAAGCTCATGAACGTGATCCGGGTGGAGGATGTCACGTACAAACCCACGGTCCTGCGGGAATTGGCCCTCATCCGGGTGCAGACCACGCCCCAAACCCGCAGTGAAGTCATCCAACTGGCGGAAATCTACCGGGCCCAAATTGTGGATGTGGCCCTGGACAGCCTAGTCGTGCAGATTGTGGGGCCCGAAGAACGGGTGGACAGTTTCATCGACCTGCTGGAGCACTTTGGTATTGTGGAAATGGTCCGCACAGGCCGGGTCGCCATGACCCGGGCCAACGGGCGCAACGGCAAAAAACGCCAGGGAAGCTTGGGGGTGTGAGGGGAGAGTAACGATTGACGATTAATGAGTAACGATTAAGGGGGAGGGTGAAACGCGAGATCGGCTTGGGTGGGCTGAGCAGGGTTGGGGAACGAGTAACGATTGATGATTAAGGGGGTGGCGGAGAGTCGAGTGCGGCCGGGATGGACTGAGCCTGACATTCGTCGTTCGTCGTTCGTCGTTCGTCGGTCGTCGTTCGTCGGTCGTCGGTCGTCGTCCGTCACCCATCCCTTTATGCCCGCCACGCACAAAACAAGCTAATCCTAAAGGAGGAACACACGATGGCAACCATCTATTACGACCAAGACGCGGATTTGGACCGTTTGAAGAACCGCCGAGTGGCAATCATCGGCTACGGCAGTCAGGGCCACGCCCACGCGCTGAACTTGCGAGACAGCGGCGTGGAAGTGGTCGTGGGGCTCTACTCGGGCAGCCGTTCCTGGGCCAAAGCAGAAGAAGAGGGGCTACGGGTAATGAACGTGGCCGACGCGGCCCAATGGGCGGACATGATCATGCTCCTCATCCCCGACACGGCCCAACCGTCCGTGTACAAGACGGACATCGCCCCCTACTTGGCCGGGGGCCAAACCCTCATGTTCGCTCACGGATTCAACATCCGCTTCCACCAGATCGTCCCCCCGCCGGATGTGGATGTGAGCATGGTCGCCCCCAAAGCGCCGGGACACCGACTGCGCGAGCTCTACAAGGAAGGGGTAGGAACCCCCGCACTCCTCGCGGTGCACCAGGACGCCACAGGCGAAGCCAAGGCTGACGCTCTTGCCTACGCGAAGGCACTGGGCTGCACACGAGCGGGAGTCATTGAGACCACCTTTGCAGAGGAAACGGAAACAGACCTCTTCGGCGAGCAGGCCGTCCTCTGCGGGGGCATCAGCGCGCTCATCAAGGCCGGATTCGAGACCTTGGTGGAGGCCGGGTATCAACCGGAGGTCGCCTACTTCGAATGTCTGCACGAGATGAAGCTCATCGTGGACCTCATTTACCAGGGCGGGCTCTCCTACATGCGCTATTCGGTCAGCGACACCGCGGAGCACGGGGATTACACGGGAGGACCAAAGGTGATCACCGAGGAGAGCAAGGAGAACATGCGCCAGATCCTCAAAGATATCCAGACCGGGGTGTACGCACGGGAGTGGATCCTGGAGAACCAGGCAGGCCGTCCTTTCTTCTACTCCATGCGCCAACGGGAACAGGAACACCCCATCGAGAAAGTCGGTCGAGAACTGCGCCGGATGATGCCCTGGCTCAACCCGGTGGAGGTGGATCTGAAATGAGTCCGCTCCGGATGCGGACCCACAGCCGAGTCTGATCCGTTCATCAGCATCGAAAACAGAGGAGGTGAAGCAATGAACAAGGAGAAGGATGTGGTTGACATTAGTGACATTCCCGCAGCCGAACCCCACGATCCCAATGTAGTGCTCATCTTCGATACCACCCTTCGGGATGGGGAGCAATCCCCCGGGGCCACGTTGACACCGGAGGAGAAGTTGGAGATCGCGTACCAGCTCAGCCGCCTGGGCGTGGACATCATCGAAGCGGGGTTTCCCGCGGCCTCTCCGGGGGACTTAGCTGCGGTTCGGCGCATCGCGGAGACGGTGGGTAGAGAGCCTCGGCCGGGAAAGGACGGGCGTTTGCGCCCCCCGCCGGTGATCGCGGGGCTCGCCCGAGCCACAAAGTCGGACATCGACAAGGCCTGGGAAGCGGTCCAGCCCGCGTTGCGCCCTCGCATCCACACGTTCATTGCCACCTCCGACATTCACATCCAACATAAGTTGCGCATGACGCGGGAAGCCGTCATTGAACGCACACGGGAGATGGTGGCCTACGCGAAGCAATACTGCGACGATGTGGAGTTCAGTCCCGAGGACGCGGGCCGCTCCGACCCGGAGTTCCTGGTCCAGGTGCTGGCCGCGGCCATCGAAGCCGGCGCGACAACACTCAATATCCCGGACACGGTCGGTTACACCCTGCCCGAGGAGTTCGGAAACCTGATCCGGTTCTTGCGGGAAAACACGCCCGGCGGAGACCGGGTTATCTGGTCCGTCCACTGTCACGATGACCTGGGATTGGCCACCGCGAACACCCTGGCCGGCCTCCAAGCCGGAGCACGCCAAGCCGAGGTGACCATCAACGGCATCGGGGAACGCGCGGGCAATACGGCCCTGGAGGAAGTGGTCATGGCCCTGTGGGTGCGCAAATCCTACTTCGGACTGGACACGAACATCCTGACCCAGGAGATCTACCGCACATCGGAAATGGTCAGCCGCTACACAGGGATGGTCATCCAGCCGAACAAGGCCATTGTGGGAGCGAACGCGTTCGCCCACGAGGCCGGCATTCACCAAGATGGAATGCTCAAACACAAGCGCACCTACGAGATCATGGACGCGGAGACCATCGGACTGCACCACAGCCGTTTGGTCCTCGGCAAGCATTCGGGCCGGCACGCGTTCCGGGTGAAGCTGGAGGAGATGGGTTACCACCTGTCCCCGGAGGAGTTGGAAGAGGCCTTCCGACGGTTCAAAGAGCTGGCCGATAAGAAGAAGACGGTCACAGAAGCAGATCTGGAGGCCCTGGTCGCCGACCAGATCTATCAGCCGCCGGAGACGTGGGTCATCGAAGCCGTGCAGGTGCAATCGGGGAACAATCTCATCCCCACCGCGGTGGTCCGGTTGCGCAATGCCAGTTCCGACGAGGTGTTCACCGAGGCCGGGTTCGGCACAGGGCCCGTTGACGCCATTTACCAGGGAATCAACCGCATTGTGCAGATCCCGAACCGACTCATCGAGTTCAGTTTGAAGGCCGTCACCGAAGGCCTGGATGCCCAGGCAGATGTGACGTTGCGGATCGAGGCTGAAGTCCCGGCATCGCCCGGGCCAAACGACCAGGCGCCACGGCGGCAGATCTTCGTCGGCCGCGGGCTGGACACGGATATCGTGGTGGCCAGCGCGAAGGCGTACATTCAGGCCCTGAACCGCCTTCTGGCCACCCGCACAGCAGAGGAGAGTACGATTGAGGTGAAGTAGGGGTTCTGGTGCGGGACGGACGGACTTTGCCCGCCACGCACATAAGGGGCTTCATCTCACCCGGATGTCGCCTGGGTTGAGGAGGTGCAACAGGGGTTT
>JAADDB010000063.1 GCA_013154135.1 Chloroflexota bacterium | reverse complement strand
CCCCGCGTCCGACGCCTACCCCACTTCCTACACCTACCCCGCGTCCCACACCCACGCCACCTCCAACGCCCACTCCGCGTCCCAGTCCTACAGCGTCGCCCGTGCCCACGCGGCCGCCGACCCCCACGCGAACTCCCATGCCAACGCCGACGCCTGTGCCCACCCATACCCCGCACGTGCCTCCCCCTCATAACCCGTAGGAGAGTGGTGGGGACTTTGGGGCCTGTCCTGAGGCGAACAAGATTCCCCGGTCCTCTAATGGGCCTCCGGCGTCCCTACGGTTCGTGACCGGGGCTGGGTGGTCATGCCCCATCGCCCGGGGCTGGAACCCCCCGGGCTCTATATTATGGGCCGAGCATCGCCACAAACGGCCGTATGAGGTCCTCCCGCCCCTCTTACTCGTTATGCGTTAGGCTCTCCGCCCATCCCGGCCGACCTCGCCCTCCAGCCAACCCCTCTTAATCGTTACTCCTTAATCGTCAATCGTTACTCTCCCCTTCTCCCTCCGTAACCCTTTCCGGTCCTCTTGCGTTGGGTTGGTTGGAACAGGCCAATTCCAAACCCGTTCCACCCAAACGTGTCAAACACATAATGCAGGAGGTGTTCCCATGAAGCGATACGGGAAGTTCTTAGTAGCAGCGTTGGTGTTGGCCCTTGTGGCCGGACTGGTCCCCTTGACCGGGGCTTTCGCCTTCACCGGTCCCAACAGGGATTTGGTGGCTTTGCAAGGGCCCGTGGAATCCATGCCCAATGACGGTTCCGTGGGCCAGTGGATGGTCGGTGGTGTGCCCGTGCAGGTGGACGAGGACACCTACATGGGCGGCCGTCTCGGAACTCCTGAACTGGAGTCGTGGGTGAAGGTTATCGGCACACCGGACGGCAATGGGGGGCTCAATGCCCTGCGCGTGAAGGTCGTCGAGCCTAAGGCCTTCAACGAGATTATGGGCAAGATCACCGATGTGAGCGACGATGCCCTGGCCATCGGGCACATCCCCTTCCAGAAGAGTGAGGAAACCCTCTTCCTGGGGACGCCCATGGCGGACAAGGTAGCTCACATTCTCTACACGGAGCTGGAGGACGGCAGTCGGGTGGCCCAGCAGGTGCGCATGGCCGACTTCATCCCCATGCCCGGCCATCCCGTTACCCCGCCCGCGAACATGCCCAAATTCGTCCACTTCACCGGCGCCATCGAATCCATCCCCGAAGGGGGATTGGGCACATGGGTCATCGCGGGTCGTGAGGTGAACGTGACGGTGACGACCTGGGTGGACGAGCACAAAGGGCCCGCGGAGGTCGGCGCACGGGTCCGGGTGTTCGGACTCCAGCAGGGGGATGATCCCATCACGGCCGTGCGCATCACCGTGGTGCGCCCCGTCTCCCAACCGGCTCACGATCGCCCCTTCACTTACATGCGGGGCGTCATCGAAGCCATGCCGGCCAACGGGTTCATGGGGGATTGGGTTGTGGACGGCCGCACCGTTCATGTCCGCCGCACCACTCGCATGGACACCCGCTTTGGTCAGCCCCAGGTGGGGATGATGGTGGATGTGGTCGGCTACGAGAACCGGGATGGGTCCATCGACGCGGTGATGGTGCGGACTGTGCGGCATGTGGGCATGCCCGGTCACACACCGCAGCCACCCCATCCGACCCACACGCCGCAGCCGCCGCACCCGACCTGCACGCCGCAGCCGCCTCATCCGACGCACACACCCCAGCCGCCGCATCCAACCCACACCCCGCGGCCGCCCCATCCAACCCACACACCTCGTCCTCCCTTCCATCCCTAAAGGGGGGCAGCAGGAAACGGACCGAGCGAGCGGGAACGGGGGGGGAATGCCCCTCCGTTCCCCTGTCATTTTGCATGGGTGACGGACGACGACTGACGACCGACGACCAACGACGACCGACCAACGACGAACGAGCACGGTTGGCTTAGTTTTCCGCGGAGCTCTTGTACTCGTTACGAACTTGAAGGAGGTGTCCAATGCGAAGAGCACGGTTTGTGCACATCAGTCTGGGTCTTCTCATCGCTCTGTTGGTTTTCCTGACCGGGGGGCGACCGTCCAATGCCGGCCCTCTGTCACCTCACTTGCAGGTCGGGAATACCACGTGTCAGAACATCGTGGTCAACGGGGATTTTGAAGGGGATGGAGGATGGCGCACGTACTCAGCCGCGGGCGAGGAGCTCATTTCCGACTTTCCGCCGCCGAGCGGTGCGTATCACTCGGGACGCCGAGGGGCTTATTTGGGGGACTACAATAATGCCCACGATTACATCACCCAAGCCATCACCATTCCCCCCAACGCCACTCAGGTGACCCTGCGCTATTGGTGGCAGGTGGAATCGGATGAGGATCCGGAAGCCACCAACGACCGGTTGACCGTCACTCTGGATGCTGTGCCGGGGACGCCGTTGGTCACCCTCAAGGAGTTGACCAGTCGGGTGCAGAGGGAGGTGTGGGAAGAGGAGAGCATTCCGGTGGAAGGGTATCGTGGGCGCACGGTCTGGCTGCGCTTCGACGCCCGCACCGATGGCAGTTTGCCTACCGCGTTCTTCTTGGATGACGTGCAAGTGCTGGTCTGCCAGCCGGATACCTCATCCCCAACCTGGAAATTGTTCATCCCCCGGGTGTTTTCCGGGAAGGGGGTTGGGCGTTAGGGCGCGGGAACAGGGGGGACGACGGACGACGGACGACCACCGACGACCGACGAACGACGAACGACCACCGACCACCGACGGACGACCAACGATGAACGCCGATTACGGTTGCAGGGGCGGTCTCCCCCTTAATCGTTACTTATTCCTCCTTCCGCCCCGGCCGGGGGGCTATCGAGTCTTGTCCGTCGACCCGCGTTATGCGCCGGGGATGATTCCCAAAACGGTCAGTAGAAGGATAATCACCGGTTGGTGGAGGAGATAAATGAGCAGGGAGTTCTGGCCCGCGAGGGGAAGCCACGCCCAACCCTTGGGTGGGGCTGCGGGCCAACGGGAACAAAGCCGTCGACCGCGGGGATAACACACCCGCGCCAGGAAAAGTCCCAACAACACAACCCCAAACCAGGGAATCAGGGGAAAATAATCAAACGCGGGATGGGGGTTCTTGACCAAACCCACCCACTCCAACCAGCTCCACCCATGTCGCCAGGAGATGAGCCGAGGGAGGAGGAGAACAAGGAGCCCCAAGGGCAATCCCAGCAGGGGAAATCGCAGCAAGGGATAGGCTAACAAGATGGAGACACCGATGAAATGGAGGATGCCGAATCGGACCTGCTCTCCGGGCTGGTAGAGGTATGTGACGAGGGTAATGACCATCCCCCAGGAAAAGATCACCAGTCCCCGGAGCAGATAAGGCCGGAACGCCCATCCTCCTTTGGCCCGCAACCGTTGGGCCCGGAGGTACATGGAAACACCCACCAGTCCGATGAAGAGGGACGCGGTAATCCTCTGCCATGTGCTCCAGAAAAGGCCGTAAATGGGGATGTCCCATCCGGCCAGGCCGTACAGATCCCAGGCCAGATGGTACACCACCATCATGAGGATGGCGATCCCCCGGAGCGCATCCACCTCCCAAAGCCGGTCGCGGCGCAGAGGCCAGACAGGCCGGATGCTGTGGATGAGCGTGCGAATGTAGGCTTTAAGCATGGATTGGCAAGTCCTCCTGTGCTGGATAACGAGTAAAGTGCGGGGCCGCCCGCGGCCCAGGTGTCCCCCCAGTTTTGTCCGTCAATCGGCCCTCAGTCCCAGGGTTTTGTCGATGAACACCTCGAGCCCGGGGGTCCCAACCACTTGCAGTTCGTAGCGAACCCGATCCGTGGGGTGCTGGATGCGGGCGACGCGGCGGATGTCGATGGGCGTGGCCACCAGGACCAGGTCGCAGGGGGTACGGTTGATGGTCGCTTCCAGTTCTGCGATCTGCTGGGGGCCATACCCCATGGCCGGGAGGACCGGGCCGATGTGGGGGTACTTGGCGAAAGTCTCGCGAATGGAGCCCACCGCGTAGGGGCGGGGATCCACCAATTCCGCGGCGCCGAACTTGCGCGCGGCCACCACACCGGCGCCGTAAGGCATCTCCCCGTGGGTGATGGTGGGCCCATCTTCGATGACCAACACCCGTTTGCCCCGGATCGCGAGGGGATCGTCCACGAAGATGGGGCTGGCCGCCTCCACCACGTGTGCCTCGGGGTTCATGTCACGCACATGAGTACGAACCTCCTCAATGGCCTCGAACGCGGCCGTGTCCACCTTGTTGATGAGAATCACCTGGGCCATGCGCACGTTCGCTTCACCGGGATGGTAGCGCATCTCATGGCCCGCGCGCAGCGGGTCCACGACCACAATGTGCAGATCGGGCGCGTAAAAGGGCAAATCGTTGTTCCCCCCGTCCCAGACGATCACATCCCCTTCCTCTTGGGCCATGTCCAGGATGCGCGCGTAATCCACCCCCGCGAAGACAATGTTTCCCCGCTCCAGGTGAGGTTCGTACTCCTCCCGTTCCTCGATGGTGCATTGATAGCGGTCCAGATCTTCGAAGGACGCGAAGCGTTGGGCCACCTGGCGGGTCAAATCGCCGTACGGCATGGGGTGGCGCACCACCGCGACCTTCAAGCCCCGCGCTCGTAAGATGTCGGTCACATAGCGGGTGGTCTGAGATTTCCCGCTGCCCGTACGGGCCGCGCACACCGCGATGACCGGCTTTTCTGCATGGAGCATGGTGCGCTTCGGGCCCAGAAGGAGGAAATCCGCGCCTGCAGCCAGGGCTCGTGAGGCCCGATGCATCACGTATTCGTGGGATACATCGCTGTACGCGAAGACCACCGTGTCCACATCCAGGGTGCGGATGAGGTCCTCCAGCTCTTCCTCCGGGTAAATGGGGATCCCCTCGGGGTAGAGAGGTCCCGCGAGTTGGGGAGGATATCGGCGGCCTTCGATGTTTGGAATTTGAGTGGCCGTGAAGGCTACAACCTGATACCGGGGTTGGTCCCGAAATACCACGTTGAAATTGTGGAAATCCCGTCCGGCTGCTCCCATAATCAGCACACGTTCTCGCGTCATTGCGAACCTCCTTAGGTCACCGCCCCGCGTTCCTACCGAGTGAGCCAGGGCAGGTACACAGGGGGCCTGGTGCTCTGAAATTCACAACACCCGATGTCCGGCACCGAGCGTCGGGCATGGCCCAGCACATCCAACGGGGGCGCGTCGGCCACGCTCCCCGCGTCAATGGCCGGACTCCCCCCTCGGAGGGCGAGACAGGTATCCGGCCATCCTTCCACGAACAGGGGATCGGAGGTGACGTCCCCTTTCCCCTGTCGGGTTACGGCGGCCCATGTGCCGTCCGCGATATCCTGACGGCTGAAAGCCCCTCCGTTGTACTGGGGAGCAAAGGCCGCGTAGATTTCCTGGTCCTCTCGACTGTAGTACAAGTTGTGGTGTTCCGTCAATTGGACCCGCGCGCCCAGGTAGATCCCGGTGGGGGTACCCACGTCAGGGCCTGTGTTGAAGGCGAAGATGTTGTTCACCAGGGTCAAGGTGATTACCGGGCTCTTCCCGATTTCCGGATACCCCGCGATGAACGCGTAATCCCGGATGCTGAACGCGGGGTCCCACATGTTGTAGGCGATGGTGTTGTTGATGACCCGGTAGGTGCCGGTGTAGACGCCTACGTTCACGGGGTTGATACCATGGCCCCAGACCGCGTTGCTGAGCATTTCGCCCCCGGCCCAGAGTTTCACCCCCTGCATCCGGTTGCGGAAGATCCGGTTTCGCTGGACCCGCACGCCGGACACGTTGCCCTCCCGGTCCCGGGAATTCAAGTCAATGCCATCCCCTCCGTTGTCGTGGATGAGGGAGTCCTCAATGAGGATGTGGCTGCCCCGTTCCACCGCGATGCCGTCTCCGGAGAAGGAGGAGGGCTGACCCGCGCCCGCGCCGAACACGTCCAGTCGGCGGAAGACCATACGTCGGCAGGGGCCGGGTGTGCAGTCGACCGCGGTGAACCGGGTGTCATGGATCACACTGCTCTTCACCAGCACATCCTCCACCGGGCCGTACAAGGGAAGTTCGCCCGAATACCCCGCGGTGAAATGGATGCCCGCCTCCCCTCCGCCGATGTCCATGTTCGCCAGGACGATGTGGTGGTTGTCTCCCATGAGGGAAACACCCCACACTGGATAGTCCCGGAGGGTCAGTCCTCGGATCTGCACGTAAGCCACATCAGGGGAGAGGGTGATAGACCCGCGTACCACCACCTTCTCCCGGGGATATGCGGCCAGGAGGAGGTAATTTCCCCCTGCTCCGGAATGGCTGAAGATGATTTGTTCCTCGTATGTCCCTTCTCGCACGTAGACCGCGTCACCCGGGAGGACGGTGTTCACCGCGTGTTGAATTGTGCGCCAGGGCAAGGGGAATGTACCGGGGTTTGCGTCATTTCCCCAAGGTGCGACATAATACACGTGCCCACCCGGTTGGGTGGGGGGACCTACGCTTTGGGCTACAGGGCAAAGCTGGCTGTAGCAGAGGGAGATGAACAGGAGGAGTGTGCCCAGGATTAAGGCCCGATATAACCACCCGTGTTTTTGGATCATGAGAATACCTCGACAGGTTCACAATCATGCCAGGTCGTAAGAACCGTCCGATCCCTCGGCCGTTTCTCAAGTGGGCTGGGGGAAAGACTTCGCTTTTGCCCATTTTGTTGGAAACTGCCCCTCCCCAATTTGGCACGTATTACGAACCCTTTTTAGGAGGCGGGGCCTTTTTCTTCGCCCTCTATCGGGCCGGTCGTATCCGTCGGGCTGTGTTAGGCGACATCAACCAGGAGCTCATGGACACCTATCAAGCCCTGAAGGTTCAGGTGGATGCGGTTATTTCTCTCCTGGATACTTATCCGCACGACAGGACATTCTATTATACCCTACGGGACCAAGATCCGTGGACTTTGTCCTTGCCCGCGCGTGCAGCCCGCATGATCTACTTGAACAAGACGTGTTACAACGGGCTCTACCGGGTCAACCGCTCCGGCCGTTTCAATGTGCCCTTTGGACGCCACAAGAACCCGGATTACCGGGATTTCGAGAACCTCCGCGCGGTCTCGCGCGCGCTACAGCAGGTGGAGCTGCGATGTGCTTCCTTTGAACAGGTGGTTCAGGATGCCCAACCCGGCGATTTCGTCTACTTTGACCCCCCGTATGACCCTCGGTCCAGGACGTCGAATTTCACCCAATATCACGCGGAACAGTTCGGACGGGAGGCCCAGCACGCGTTGGCGCATCTCTTCCGCTCCCTCGCGGAACGCGGGGTATGGGTGATGCTCTCCAACGCGGACACGCCCTTTATCCGGGCGTTGTACGCGGACTTCCACGTGCGTCAAGTATACGCGCCGCGGTCGATTAACAGCAAAGCCCACGCCAGAGGCCCGGTCCCCGAACTGCTTGTGACGAATTGGTGAGAGGGGGGAGTAACGATTGACGATTAATGAGTAACGATTAAGGGGTTGGCTGGGGGTTGAGATCGGCCGGGATGGGCGAAGAGTCTAACGCATAACGAGTAACGAGTAAAAAGGGTGGGGGGACCTCATAGGGCCGTTTGTGGCGATTCTCGGCCCATATAGAGCCCCCGCAGGGGGCTTCCCTCCATTTAGCCTGGGGGTTCAGCCCCGGGCTAAACTGGCGAAATGTTTT
>JAADDB010000190.1 GCA_013154135.1 Chloroflexota bacterium | reverse complement strand
ATTTCCAAAAGGAGGAAGACCCATGGCTAAGACAACGTTCGCTGAGGAGATCTACCTGCGCGCGTTGACCGGCAAAATCGTCGGGGAGGCGGTGATGGCCGGGTACAACAAGGTGGCGGTCGTCTCCGTCCGCAACACCATTTGCAGCGCGATCAGTGCCGCGGCCGAGGCCGCGTTCGTCAGCAAGACCAACGGCCGCACGGCCCACTTCATCGTGGAGCCTGGCAATGTGGCCTCGACAGTAGACCAGGTCGCGGCGTTTGCGCCCCAGGCTGTTGTGCTCATGTTCGGCGGTGAGACGCCCATCGAAGAGACGAAGGCACTGTTCGTGGACACTCTGAAGGCTATGGCGAAGGCCAACCTGGCCGTGGACATCATCGTACACGTGCGCATCTTCGCGGCCGGCGGGCTTCAGGCCGCGGTTGCGGACGCGGATGTGGCCCGTTACCTGGATAAGCGCTCTGTGTTCGTGTACACGGTCAACTTCGACGACGGCCTGGTTCTCTACAACCGGGTGCGCATGGACGGTCAGCAGCCGCAACTGACCAAACTGGCCGAGGTGCCGGTCACCGTGGAACACGCGGACCTGCTGAACCGATCCCTCCGCGACCGCACGGTGGCGTGGGTGGACGCGTAGTCAGCCTCTGCAAAGGAACAACCATTCGGTACATGGAGGCTGTTCTAAACATGCCAACCCGAATGTCGGGATGGCCTTCGTGGGGGCGGGCGGTTTAACCCGCCTCCACATAAAACCCATCCCCCATGGGGAGGGGCTTCGCGAGTTGGGCATATTCTTCCCTTGTGTACGCCTTCCTCCCTTCGCGGCAAGTCCTACTCCATCCACCCCCAGCACCTATTTCCCCTCCCATTTCCAGCTTCCCGGATATCGCGTGTATACTACCTCTGCATCCTGCTGATTCGGGAAAGGGAGGACAACTGTGCTGGACGCGTTGGTTCCGATATATGGGGAATTGGCCGAACGGCAGCAAGAGCGTTACGAGCGTCTGTTAGCCCACTTCTATTCCATCTATGGGCCCGGACCGGTACGGGTGTTTCGGGCACCGGGGCGGGTGAACCTCATCGGCGAGCACACGGACTACAACCACGGGTACGTGATGCCCGTCGCTCTGGACCGGGATACGCTGATCGCCGCGCGCCCCCGCGAGGACGCGGAGGTCCACCTGGCGAATGTGGAGTCGGAGTTCGAACCCGTCGTCTTCCCCATTCATCGGGACATCCCCCCTGCGCCCAAGGGGCACTGGAGCAACTACGCACGCGGGGCAGCTCAGCGGCTGGCCCAGGAAGTCCCTCACCCCCTGAGGGGCATGGACGCCTTGGTGGACGGAGCCCCACCTTTTGGGGTTCCCCGGGGTTCCGGCTTGAGCTCCTCTTCCGCGTTCACCGTCGCGGTGGCCCTGACATTAGCCGAGTTGAACAACCTGGAGCTGGAGCGCCCTCACCTGGCGCGGCTCTGTCAGGAGGCGGAATGGTACACCGGCACCCAAGGCGGGATTATGGACCAGTTTTGTGCCCTCCTGGCCCGCCGTGAACACGCCCTTTTCCTGGACACCCGTCCTCAACCGGATGGCAGCTTCTACTTTGACTACGCCCATCTCCCTACGGATTACGAACTGGTCATCGCGGACAGCGGCGTGAGGCACAGCAACGTCTTAGGCGGGTACAACCATCGGGTCGCGGAATGTCGGGCCGCGGTGGCCATCCTCCGGCAGCACTATCCCGGCATTACCCACCTGCGGGACGTGCAACCCATACCTTGGTCGCACCTCGAACCCCTCTTGCCCCAAGTGACAACCCTTCGTCAGCTGGCCGAACAAGGCATAGCCGTAGAAGGTCCCCTTCCCGGGGTGGGGGAGGATGATCCCCTGAAAGTGCGGGCTCGGGCACGGCATGTACACACGGAGAACCGGCGGGTGGAAGAGGCCTTGGATGCTATGCGCTATCGGGATGTGGAGCGGTTGGGGCAGCTCATGGTCCAGGCCCATATCAGCGCGCGGGATGACTACGAGATCAGTTGTCCCGAACTGGATGCGCTTGTTCAGGCCGCTTTGGAAGTCGACGGTGTGGCTGGAGCCCGGCTAACCGGCGCGGGGTGGGGCGGGTGTATTGTCGCCCTTGCACATCGGGATGGGGTACAGGCATTGGAGGCCCACCTCAGACACCGGTTCTCCCGTCAATTCGGCCGGGAGCCTCACATCTTCATCTGTCGATCCGCGCCCGCGGCCGGCGAAGTCCCCCTGGAAAAATAATGAACCCAACCACCTTTCCAAGCCGTCCAACAAGTCGACTCTGCAAAGGAGGACGTTCACATGCCTAAGTCACCGATTACAGCTGTGATGGTAGGAGCGGGGAGCCGGGGGTATTACGCGTACGGCCCCTACGCGTTGGAGCATCCGGACGAACTCAAGTTCGTGGCTGTGGCCGAACCCAACCCTGTTCGGCGGGAGCGCTTTGCCAAAGCCCACAACATCCCCCCGGAACGCCAATTCGCCACCTGGGAGGACCTCATCGCCCAGGGCCAGATCGCGGATGTCCTCTTCAACATGACCATGGATCAGGTGCACTACCCCTCCACCATCGCCGCGTTGGAGACGGGGTATGACGTCCTCCTGGAAAAGCCCATGGCCCATCGGCTGGAATACAACGTCGCGCTCGTTCAGACGGCGGAACGCACGGGGCGGCTGCTCCAGGTGTGTCATGTGCTCCGCTACACCCCCTTCTTCTCCACCCTCCACGACATCCTGACCTCCGGCCGGTTGGGGGACATCATCACCATTGAGCATCGGGAAAACGTCGCGTACTGGCACATGGCTCACAGCTTTGTGCGGGGGAACTGGCGGAATGTGGCCTCTTCGGCCCCGATGATCTTGGCCAAATGCTGTCATGACTTTGACATCCTTTACTGGAACATGGGGGAGAAGGTCCGGCGGCTGAGCTCTTTCGGTTCCCTTCTCCACTTCCGTCCGGAAAATGCGCCGCCCGGGGCCCCGGATCGGTGCACGGATGGGTGTCCTGCGGCGGAGGAATGCCCCTTTGACGCGCGGCGCATCTACCTGAACATGAACAACACGGGTTGGCCCATCATTGCCATCACTGAGGATTTGAGTTACGAGGGGCGGTTAAAGGCCTTGCAGGAGGGTCCCTACGGCCGGTGTGTGTACAAGTGTGACAACGATGTGGTAGACCACCAGATTGTCAACATGGAGTTTGAAAGCGGCACCTCCGCGGCCCTGGTCATGCACGGGCATTCCCATGAGGAGGCCCGTACCATGCGCTACGATGGCACTCGAGCCACCTTGCGGGGGAAGTTCGCTTACCATTTTGGGTGGATTGAGATTTGGGATCACGTGACCAACCGGCGCATTGATGTGGAGATCCCGCCTGCGGAGAGCGGACATGGCGGCGGGGATTTCGGAGTCGTGCGTTCGTTCCTGCGAGCGGTCCGGGGCGAGGAGGAGGCTTTGACCACGGCTCGGGAGGCGTTGGAGAGCCATCTCCTGGCCTTTGCCGCGGAGGAAGCCCGCCTGCAAGGGACGGTGGTGGACATGGAGGACTTTCGCCAACGGGCCGAAGCTTCGACCCAAAATCTCACGTGAGGGGCCATGCCAGTCTACCGCGCCAAAGCCCAAGCCGGAGCGAACATCGCTTTCATCAAGTACTGGGGAAACCTGGACGATGCGCTTCGTCTTCCCCTGACAAACAGCCTTTCCATGACCTTGGACCGCGCGACCACGGTGACAGAGGTCGCCTTCCGGCCCGACCTGGCCGCGGATGTGTTGATTATAAACGGCGTGCAGCAGGGGGGGGCCGCGTTGGAACGGGTTTCCCGGCATTTGGACCACTTGCGGGCCCGCGCTGGTCTCACTTGGCGGGCTCGCGTCCTTTCGGAGAATTCCTTCCCCACCGGGGCGGGCATTGCCTCTTCCGCGGCCGCGTTTGCCGCGCTGACCGCGGCCGCGGCCGCGGCCTTGGGCTTGGACCTTTCCCCGCGTGAGTTGAGCACGTACGCGCGTTTGGGATCCGGTTCCGCAGCCCGTTCCGTGTTCGGTGGGTTTGTGGAATGGGTGGCCGGTGCCCGACACGAGGATTCCTACGCCTATCCCATTGCTCCCCCTTCCCACTGGACGCTGGTGGACGCGGTCGCGGTCGTCTCCACGGCCCACAAGGCGATGGGGTCCACCGGCGGGCACGCGTTGGCCTCGACGAGCCCTTTCCAGCCTGCCCGTCTGGCTCACGTGCACACCGCGTTGGCCAAGGCCCGGTCTGCCATTTTGGCGCGGGATTTTCACGCGCTGGGAGAGGTGATGGAACTGGACGCGTTGGCCATGCACGCGGTGATGATGACCTCCCGCCCTTCCCTGCTCTACTGGCAACCGGGAACTTTGGCCGTGATGCACGCGGTGCGCTCCTGGAGGGAGGCGGGTATCCCCGTGTACTTCACCATTGACGCGGGGCCCAACGTCCACGTCATCACCCTCCCCGAACACGAGTCGTGGGTTGTGGCCCAACTGCAGGCCATACCGGACGTCCGTGAGGTGCTGGTCAACTACCCCGGACCGGGGGTCCGGCTCCTGGAGCGGGAGGAAGAGTCCTCCCCTTCCCCCAATACCACTTTGTGAGGTGTGAACAGTGACTGGAACGCTGATCAACATTATCACCGTCCTCATCGGAGGCACCCTGGGCACCTTTTTAGGGGCCCGCCTGCCCGAGAAGATCCGGGAGACGGTCATGGCAGCTGTGGGGTTGGTGGTTCTGGTCATCGGTTTTGAGATGGCCCTTTCCTCTCAGAACATCCTCATCCCCATGTTCAGCGTCCTCATTGGGGGCGTGATTGGGGAGATGATGCGCATTGAGGACGGGTTAAACGCGTTTGGCCGCTGGCTGGAGGAGCGAACGCAGCATTGGTTTGGCGAAGATGAGCGTTCCGTCACCCGGGCCTTTGTTACGGCCAGCTTGGTCTTCTGCGTGGGCCCTCTCACCGTCTTGGGCGCGATTCAGGATGGGCTCACCGGCGACTACCAGCTCCTCGCGGTCAAGTCCGTGTTGGATGGGTTCACCTCCTTGGCCTTTGCCGCGACGTTAGGGCCGGGCGTGCTCCTCTCCGTCATCACCCTTCTCCTCTACCAGGGGGGGATTTCCCTGTTGGCCATGGCTTTTGGCACGGCCATGGGGGAAGTCACCCGCACGACCCCTTGGGTGTTGGAGATGACGGCCGCGGGGGGCATTTTGGTGTTGGGCATTGGGTTGGGGTTGCTGGAAATCAAGCGGGTGCGGGTGGGGAATCTCCTTCCCGCGGTGCTCATTGCACCGCTCATCGTTGTCCTGCTGGCGTGGATACGCTGATTCCCTGGTCTTCACGGTGCTGGCCTGTTCGCGGTCGAGGGGCCGCCAGAGAACGTGAGAATTTCGCCCAGGGGCGGACCGGCCCGTCGTGAGGATGCGAGCGGGTTTTGTTCGCCCATCAGGTCCAAAGCTTTGACATGTCGTTCAAGTAGGTGGGTAGGATGAAACAGGAAGACACCCATGTTCACGTGAAAATTTGCGGTCTCACCCGGGAGGAGGACGCCCTGGCCGCGGCCGAGGCCGGGGCCGATCTGCTGGGAATGGTGCTTTACCCGCAGAACCCACGCTACGTGACTCCCGAACGCGCGGCCGCGATGGTGCAGGCCGTGCGCGACGCGGGGTACACCCGTGTGCGCCTGGTGGCCGTCACGCTCAATGCGCCCCGGTATCTTTTGGACTTGCTCCTCCGCGACGTGGGCGTCGATTTAGTGCAACTGCACGGGGATGAAGCGCCCGTCATTCTCTCCGATTACGCGGGCCGGGCGTATAAGGCGTTACGTCCCACGTCAGAGGAGGAGCTGGACCTGGATGCTCCCTGGTTCTTGGATTCTGCGCCCAAAGAAGGGCCTCGGTTGCTTTTGGACGCGGGAGGGCTGGACCACGGGGACGTGGGGCATCTGGCCGCGTGGAAGGTGGCCCGTCGCCTCATCCGCCGCTACCCGGTTCTGGTGTCCGGCGGCTTGACGCCCGACAACGTGGCCGACGTGATCCGCGCTCTGCGTCCGTGGGGGGTGGATGTTACCGACGGCGTGGAACAGGGGCCGGGACGAAAGGACTGGGCCAAAATGCGGGCGTTCGTCCAACGGGTTCGCGAAGCGGCTGGGGAGTAGGGGTATGGGACGTCTGGAAAAGCCGGTGGGCCGTCGTCTGGGATGGGAGCGGGTCCACACCCGCTATCTCTATCAGAGTCCCTGGCATCACCTGCGTCAGGACAGGGTGCGGTTGCCGAACGGGGAGGAGATCACCTACACTTACCAGGAACACGCGGGATTCGTCATCATCGTGCCCGTTACCTCCCAGGGGGATGTAGTACTCATCCGTACCTACCGCTACACGGTGGACGATTGGGTGTGGGAACTTCCGGCAGGCGGCCTGGGCAACCGTCCTGGGCAATCCCTCCTCCGCGTGGCTCAGGAGGAGCTGGCCGAAGAGGTAGGAGGTGAAAGTCCCCGTTGGTCCTATCACGGGTGGTTTTACGTGGCCAACGGGACCACGGATATTCGAGGGCATCTCTTCCTGGCCGAGGATGTCCGCCTTTCCCGCAGGCCCCATCGGGAGAACACGGAGGTCATGGAAGTCCACTTGGTGCCTGCGGAAAAGGCCTTGGCAATGGCCCGGAGCGGGGAGATCCGGGATGGAGAAAGCGCGCTTTCCCTTCTTCGGCTGGAAGAATCGTTACGGAGGAGCCACCATGCGGATCGGCCTTCTCGCGGACACCCACGTCCCTGATCGACAGGCTGAACTGCCGTCGCGTCTCTTTTCCCTGCTCGAGGGTGTGGACCACATCCTCCACGCGGGGGATGTGACCCGTTCGGCCGTGTTGGATGCGCTGGCCCAGATAGCTCCGGTCACCGCGGTGCGCGGGGATTGGGACGCGGCGGATGTGGACGCGCCCCCGCGACGGGTGCTCACCCTGGGCGGACGGCGCATTGGCCTCATTCACGGGCGTCGTTCCCGCGCGGTGGAGGTGCCTTCCTTGTTGGTGGGTATGCTCACCCGCCGGATGTGGACACCCGGGCTGGACCGGTGGCTTTTGCAGCAGTTCGAAGGGGACCAAGTGGAGGTGATCGTGTACGGCCATCTTCACCGTCCTCGCCGCGCGCGGGTGGGGGAAGTTCTCCTGATCAACCCAGGCGGGGTGTGGACCGGTCCTCTGGAACGGTGGATCCGGCCTCCGGCCTCTCCTTCCCTAGCCATCCTGGAGACGGAGTCCCTTCACGTCACGTTTTGGGATCTGATGAGTAACGGTTGACGGTTGATGAGTAAGGGAGGGAAGTGACGATCGGTCCTGGCGTCTAATGTCTAACGAGTAACGAGTAAAAGGGGGAAACCAGCATGGGCCGTCTGTGGCGATGCTCGGCCGGTTATGTACCCTATCGGATTCATCGTTACTCATGACTCGTTCCTTCACTGCCCCGTCTGTGGTCGAGGGCCTGCGGGGTCTTTTCGGCCGAGTCGATGATTTCTTCCAGGATGGGATGTCGCCTTAGATAGCGATGGGGGCGATGGAGTTCCGCGGTGAGGATGGCTTCCAGCACGGCCAGGGCTTTTTCCATCTGCCCTTGGGGATTTTCCACAATGTAATCAAAGGTGGGCGCGGCTTTCAACC
>JAADDB010000002.1 GCA_013154135.1 Chloroflexota bacterium | reverse complement strand
GGGGTTCCCCCCGCGGGATTTTGCTATCCAGTGGAAATGGGGAACACAACCGTCCACCTTCGGACATTTATCGGCACTTATCCTTAGAAGGAGCCACGTGTACATGACACCGGTTCTGGAATTACGCAACATCACAAAACGCTTCCCCGGCGTCCTCGCGAACGACCACATCAACCTGACCCTGGAACAGGGCGAGATCCACGCGCTTTTGGGGGAAAACGGCGCGGGCAAGACCACCCTCATGAACATCCTCTACGGCCTCTACAAGGCCGATGAAGGGGAAATCCTCATCCGGGGGAAGCCCGTGGAGATCCGTTCCCCCAGTGACGCCATTGCCCACGGCATCGGCATGGTCCACCAGCACTTCATGCTCGTCCCGGTCATGACCGTGACGGAGAACATCATGCTGGGCGCGGAATCCACCAAATTCGGCCCCTTCCTGGACCGAAAAGCCGCGGCCCAACGCATCCGGGAACTTTCGCAGAAGCACGGGCTGGAAGTGGACCCGGACGCGTACATCAAGGACCTGCCCGTGGGCATCCAACAGCGCGTGGAGATCCTCAAACTCCTCTACCGCAAGGCGGACATCCTCATCCTGGATGAGCCCACCGCGGTCCTCACCCCGCAGGAGGTGGAGGAGCTTTTCGATGTGATCCGCTCCCTGGTGGCCCAGGGGAACTCGGTCATCTTCATCACCCACAAATTGAAGGAGGTGATGGCCATTGCCGACCGGGTAACCGTGTTGCGTCGCGGCCGCGTGGTGGGCACCACCCGCCCGGAGGAGACCACCGAGGAGGAGTTGGCCGCGATGATGGTGGGGCGAGAGGTACGCCTGGTCGTGGAGAAGAAGCCCGCCCAGCCGGGGGATGTGGTCCTCTCCATCCGGAATTTGCACGTTCAGGACGAGCGCGGGGAACCCGCGGTGCGGGGTGTGGATTTGGACGTGCGCGCGGGGGAAATCGTGGGCATTGCTGGCGTCCAGGGCAACGGCCAGACCGAGTTGGTGGAAGCCATCACCGGGCTGCGGGATCCCGAGGACGGCACCATTACCGTCAAGGGCGTGGATCTCACCTGGGCTTCCTCACGACGCTTCTTTGAACAGGGTGCGGCCCACGTGCCCGAGGACCGTCAACGGGACGGGTTGGTCCTCTCCTACCCGGTGAGGGACAACCTGATCCTGAACATGTACTACAAGCCCCCCTTCGCGATCGGCTTCCGCGTGCAGGAAAAGGCCATCGAGGAGAATGCCCTGCGGTTGGTGAAGGAGTTCGACATCCGCACACCGGACATCTACACCCCGGTGGCGAACCTCTCCGGCGGGAACCAGCAGAAAGTCATCATCGCCCGGGAATTCTCCCGGCCCATCGACCTGCTGGTCGCGTCCCAGCCCACCCGGGGCCTGGATGTAGGGTCCATCGAGTACATCCACAAACGGCTGGTGGCCAAGCGGGATGAGGGCTGTGCGGTCCTGTTGGTCTCGTCGGAGTTGGATGAGATCATGGCCCTCTCGGACCGGATTGCGGTGATGTACGAGGGCAAGATCATGGCCGTCCTCTCCGCGGAAGAGGCCACCCGTGAGCAGTTGGGTCTGCTCATGGCCGGTGTGCGGCCGGAGGACTTGGAACGACGGGCCGAGGTACAAGCCTCTTCCTAAACCGTGTAGCCGTCACATGGCCCCTCCGGGGGCCGCGATTTCAATGAAATGGGAATGGAGGAAGCGTGAACAGGCAGGAGAAAGCACCCCAACCTGAAAAACCCACCCCGCCTCCGGTGGGGGAAAAGGAGGCACAGAAGAAGCCGGCCGGATGGCGGGCCGCGCTGAATGTGATCCTGCTGCCTTTTCTGGCAATTGTGACCGCGCTGATCTTCAGCAGTGTCTTCATCATTATCTCGGACACGGAACTTCTGAACCTGTGGCGGGATTTCTTCAACGCGCCGAGCATTGCCATCGCGGCCAGCCTGGAGAAGCTCAAAATTTCCTACGGAGCCCTGCTCAGCGGGGGGCTGGGCGACCCGGCCCGCATTTGGCATGGCTTACAAGTGTGGCTGAAGACAGGGGATAAGCAGGAGTTGATCGCTTCCCTGGAAGGCATCGACCGGACGCTGGTGTACAGCACCCCCTATATTTTCGCGGGCCTGGCCGTCGCGCTGGGCTTTCGCTGCGGGCTGTTCAACATCGGTGTGGAGGGGCAGTTGTTCGTGGGCGCGATGGCGGCCACGTATGTGGGGTATTCCATCAAAGGACTCCCCATGCTCATCCACCTGCCCCTGGCCCTGACCGCAGGGGCGCTGGCCGGCGCGCTCTGGTCCGCGATTGCGGGGTTCCTCAAGGCCTACACGGGCGCGCATGAGGTGGTCACCACCATCATGCTCAACTATGTGGCCTTCCGGCTGTCGGATTACATGCTCACCGGACCGATGAAGCGCTCCGGGTTCAACCCCGTCTCCCCGCCGGTGGAGAAGTCCGCGTGGCTGCCCAAACTCGCGCCCGACCCCTTGCGCTTCCACGCGGGGTTCTTCCTGGCCCTGGCCGTCGCGTACTTCGTCTACTGGTTCCTGTGGAAGAGTACGTGGGGCTTCGAGATCCGCACGGTGGGGGCCAACCCGAGTGCGGCCAAGTACGCGGGCATCTCCATCCCCAAGAACTTCATCCTCGCGATGGCCATCAGTGGGGCCCTGGCCGGCCTGTCCGGCACCAGCGAGATCCTGGGCGTCAACCACTTCATGGCCCAGGCCTTCTCCTCGGGCTACGGGTTCGACTCCATTGCCCTGGCCCTGCTGGGCAAGAGTCACCCCTTGGGCGTGGTGTTGGCCTCCCTGCTGTGGGGATTTTTGCGGGCCGGGGCCACACGCATGCAGTCCGCGGCCGGAATCCCCATCGACATTGTGCAGATCATCCAGGGGATGGTCATCGTGTTCGTGGCCGCGCCCGCGCTGGTGCGCATGATCTGGCGCATCCGGGCCATCGCGGAGGAAGGGGAGACCATCTTCACCCGGGGCTGGGGCACGTGATGGTCCCCTTGCTGCCCATTGTCACTTTTTACGCTTAAGGAGGTACTGTGGCACCGAAAACCTTGAACTGGACAACGATCCGCCATCGGTATTTACGGCAGAATCAGATATGGGGTGTGGTGTTCATCCTCTTCGCCATCGCCATCTGGACGTTGTTCCTGCCCGGTGTGGAGCCGGGGGAGAAGGCGAAGTTCGGGTTGAACATCGTCACCGCGGCCAAGCCCATCAAGGTGCCGGACCTGGTGGTCCCGGCCCGGATCTCCATTCTCCTGTTGGGGTTCATTGCCGCGTTCCTGGGCGGCTGGCAACTCTCCAAGGGATTCCGGGAACCCCAGGCGCTTTTGGCTGTGCTGTTGATCCTCTTCGTCTTCGCGTTCCTGGTGTGGGCCACCGCGGGCAAGTCCTTCAACCTGACGGGCATGTTGGCCAGCACCGTGCTCCGGGCGACACCCATCGCGTTCGGCGCGTTGAGTGGTGTGTGGTGTGAACGCACCGCGGTCATCAACATCGCGATCGAGGGGATGATGCTCAGCGCCGCGTTCACCAGCGTCATTGTGGCCAGCGCGACGGGGAGCCCGTATTGGGGGTTGCTTGCGGCCATCATCACCGGCGCACTCCTGGGCCTGCTCCTCGCGGTCCTGGCCATCCGCTTCCGGGTGGACCAGATCATCGCGGGCACGGCCATCAACATCTTCGCCATCGGTCTGACCAGCTTCCTCAGCCATTCCTGGCTCGCGGAACACCAGAACTTGAACGCGGCCCCCAACTTCAAGCCCATTCCCATCCCCATCCTGGCGAAGATCCCCGTCCTCGGGCCCATGTTCTTCAACGTGAACCTCATCGTCTACATCATGTTCGCGCTGGTGATCATCACCCACATTGTGCTCTTCCACACCCGTTGGGGGCTCCGAATGCGGGCGGTGGGAGAACATCCCAAGGCCGCGGATACCTTGGGCATCAACGTGTACCTCACCCGGTACATCAGTGTGACCATTGGGGGGATCATCGCGGGCCTGGGCGGCGCGTACTTCACCCTGGGGTCGGTGGGCCGCTTCGACGAGGAGATGACCGCGGGCAAGGGGTTCATCGGCCTGGCCGCGATGATCTTCGGCAAGTGGACCCCGATCGGCGGGTTCATCGCCTCCTTCATCTTCGGCCTGGCCGACGCGCTCCAGGTGAAGATGGCCATCCTGCGGGTGCCCATCCCGTCGGAATTCCTGCTCATGGCGCCGTACATCGTCACCATTGTGGTGCTCTCCGGCGTGGTGGGGCGGGCCATCCCGCCCGCTGCGGACGGCCAACCGTATGTGAAGGAGTAAACGAGTCACGTGTCATGAGGGAGGTTTGCGTGGGTGGTGAGCAACGCCCGCCTGCCACCCACGCAACGTTCTTTTACGGCACGGGGTGAGATTCTTGGGGCCCGCTAAGGGCCGAACGTGGCTACAGCTAAGGTGCTACCGGGTTTTGTCCGTCGATGAGACGATGCCCACAATACCCATGATAAAAGGAACGAGCTTGCTCAGCGCGATCGTCCTCTTGGCCGTGCTCCTGGGGAGCATGGGCTGTACCGCGGCCTCTCCTACCCCCGCGAGTTCCCCCATCACCGATATCCTCGGGCGTACGGTGAACGTGCCCCCTCAAGTGGAACGCGTGGTGTGCGTGGGCCCCGGCGCTTTGCGGTTGGCCGTCTACATGGAAGCCCAGGACCGGGTGGTGGGCGTGGAAGGGGTGGAAAAACGGTGGTCCCCGCGAGGCCGCCCCTACATCATGGCCCATCCTGAGCTGCGGGAACGACCGACCATCGGGCCGGGTGGTCCCGGCCGCGCACCCGACCCCGAAGCCATCCTCCGGGTCCAACCCCACTTGATTCTGGCCACGTACATGGATGCCTCCACCGCGGACACGCTCCAACGGAACACCCACATCCCTGTGCTGGTCCTCAGTTACGGTCCCATCGGTTCCTTCGGTCCCCCTTTCCTCAAATCGCTGGACATCCTGGGACGCAGTCTGCACAAGGAGGACCGGGCCAAGGCCGTGCGCGCGTTCATCGACTCCGTGGAGTCCGACCTCCGCACGCGGGTCAAGGACATCCCCCCGGAGGAGAAACCCACGGTGTATGTGGGAGGTGTCGGACACAAAGGGGCCCACGGCATTGAGAGCACGCAAGCGCACTTCCCCCCCTTCCAGCTGGTGGAGGCCCGAAATGTGGCAGATGAGCTGGGCGGTTCGCATCACATGGTGAGCAAGGAGCAGATCCTCCTCTGGGATCCCGATGTCATTTTTGTGGACGAAGGTGGGCTGGCCCTCATCATCGCGGACGCGAAGGAGAACCCCCACTTCTACCGGGGACTGCGGGCCTTTCGCGAGGGACGGGTGTACGGGCTGCTCCCCTTCAACTTCTATGCGACGAATGTGGGCACGGCCCTGGCCGACGCGTACTACGTGGGCCGTGTTTTGTACCCCCAGCAGTTCCAGGATGTGGACCCGGCCCTGCAGGCCGACCGGATATATGAGTTCTTGGTGGGCAGAGGAGTGTACCGGGAGATGGCCCGCGCGTTTGGCGGCTTTCGCCCGCTGGATATCCCCCACATGCAGGTGGAGGAGGGGTTACCCGTCGCGCCATGAACATGTCCCGTGTAGGTGTCCAATATCGCCAACATGTGCGCCGACGGCTGACCTTTATCGGACTGCTGGCCCTGGCAACGGTGTTGGTGGCCGGGTGGTCCCTCCAGGTGGGCCCTTATCCGCTGGACTGGCGTGCTCTGTGGGGAAGGGAGGCGTCATCCACCGCGACGGTGGTGTTGTGGCACTTGCGCGTGCCCCGCATTGTGGCCGCACTCCTGGTGGGGAGTGCTCTGGCCATGGCCGGTGCGGTGATGCAGTGTGTTCTGCGCAACCCCTTGGCATCCCCTTTTACTTTGGGCGTCTCCCAGGGGGCCATGTTCGGCGCGGCGTTTGTCATTGGCGTGCTGGGTGTGGGATGGGGGGAGAGCAGCGGGTATATCGGCATCCGCGAGCCCATGCCGGTGGTGACGGGGGCCCTGACCGGCGCGCTGTTGGGCATGGGCGTCATCCTCCTCCTGGCCCAAACCCGAGGATTGACCCCCGAGGCCATTGTCCTGGCCGGCGTGGCCATGAGTTCCCTTTTCACCGCGGCTACCACGCTCATCCAGTACTTCACGGAGGAGGAGGCCCTCGTGGCTATTGTGTATTGGACGTTCGGGGATCTGGGCCGCGCGGGGTGGCGGGAACTGGGTTGGCTCGGGGGGATTTCCCTGGTGTTGGGGATGTATCTCCTGTCCCAGCGGTGGAGTTTGAACGCGCTGGAGAGCGGGGATGAGGTGGCCCGTTCCCTGGGCGTGCATGTGACCCGGGTCCGGTTGTTCACTTTGCTCGCCGCGGGGATACTGACCGCGGTGAGCGTGGCCTTCGTGGGGATCATCGGCTTTGTCGGGCTCATCTGCCCTCACCTGGTGCGGCTGGTCATTGGCGGGGATTACCGGTTCGTGCTCCCTGCTTCCGCGTTGATGGGGGCCTTCCTGCTCCTCTTGGCAGATGTGGGAGCCCGGCTGGTCATCGCTCCCGAAGTCCTGCCGGTGGGGGTTCTCACCTCCTTCCTGGGCGCGCCCATGTTTCTCTATCTGCTCTCGCGCCGATGATGGCCGGTAACCCCCAGGCAGCAAACAGGGCGGAGAGGGCCGGAGCGAGGTCTGTGCCCCCTCTCTATGGTCTCGCGCACACACGCAAATGAGCGACGCGGAATGCTACAGGTAGAAGGACTTTCACTCGCCTACAACCACATTGTGGCCCTGGAGGATGTGAGTTTCCACCTCCCCCAGGGGACCATCGCGGTCGTTCTGGGCCCGAACGGCGCGGGAAAATCCACCCTGCTCCGGTGCCTCAACCACATCCTGCGCCCCGACCGGGGGCACGTGTACGTGGAAGGGCGCGATGTGGCCACCCTCTCCCCCCAGGAACGAGCCCGCATCTTCGGCTATGTTCCCCAGATCAACACGGGTAACAGCCTCACCGTGTTCGACACCGTCCTCCTGGGCCGGCGTCCCCACATGGGATGGCGTCCCTCGGCTCGGGATTTGGCCGTTGTGGAGGAGGTGTTGCACTGGCTCCGCTTGGATTCCATCGCGCTGAGGCCCACCCACGCGCTGAGCGGCGGGGAGCTGCAGAAGGTCGTCCTGGCCCGGGCCTTGGCCCAGGAGCCCAAGATCCTCCTCTTGGATGAATTCACCAACAACCTGGACATCCGCAACCGCCTGGAAGCCATGCAATGGGTCCGGCGGCTGAGCCGGGAACGCCATCTCACTGCCTTGGTCGTGACCCATGAGTTCAATCTGGCTTTGCGCTACGGGGATGTGTTCATCCTCATGGCCGAAGGTCGCGTCCGGGCCATGGGGGACCGGACTGTGCTCACATCGGCCCTCTTGGAGGAGGTGTACGGCATCCGGGTCCGTGTGGTCACCATCGATGGTGTCCCGGTTGTCGTGCCAATTGGGGAAAAGTAACGATTGACGATTAACGATTAAGGTGGGTACTGGGGATCGCCGTGTACGGCCGACGATGGCGGTCCAATGAGCCGGCGTATTCCCGTCCCGATCGATACTACCTTGGCGGCGGACGGGTCCGCGCCTGGGCGGGATGTCGGCGTCCTCCCCCCGTGCATGGAGAGAGTTTTGCGTGGGTGGGCGGCG
>JAADDB010000096.1 GCA_013154135.1 Chloroflexota bacterium | reverse complement strand
TCAGTTGTAACCCAATAAATTGCCCACGGGATAGAATGCGCCCCTGGCCCCTTGGGCGCGGACGGGCTCGCACCCTGTCCCTGGCCTCTATAGGGGCGGGTCTCAGACCCGCCCCTACCGTTCGTGAACCGCGATGTGTGGTCATGTCCGTCCGCCTGGCTGAACCCCCGGGCTAAGTTTAGGGAAGCCCCCGAAGGGGGCTCTATATGGGCCGAGCATCGCCACCCACGGTTTATGATGTTCTCCCGCCCTTTTACTCGTTACTCGTTATGCGTTAGGCTCTTCGCCCATCCCGGCCAACCTCGCCCTTCAGCCAACCCCCTTAATCGTTCCTCATTAATCGTCAATCGTTTTGGGAAGCCCCCTTCGGGGGCTCATAGGGCCCTCACTCCACCCCTTGTGGGTTGACGGGGGAAAGAACGCAGGCACTTCGCCCCTCCTCTCTCCCAATGCTGGGAGAGAGGAGGGGGCCAAGGACGTTGTGTGGGATACGGGTGGAAGTGCTTGACCGGCCGAGCATCGCTACACACGGCTTATGATGGTCTCCCACCCCTCTTACTCGTTACTCGTTATGCGTTAGACTCTTCGCCCATCCCGGCCGACCTTGTCCTCCAGCCCCCCTTAATCGTTACTCATTAATCGTCAATCGTTACTCGTCACTCCCTCCCCATCCTACCTTGCTCAAACGCCCGTTTTCCCGGAAAATAGAGAGGACAAATCGCGACCCGGCGGAAACGAGGAGCCAGCCATGCAAGAGAAGAAACACCTGACCTTCCAAGACGTGATTCAGCGCCTGCACGAATTCTGGAGCTCCCAGGGAGCCCTGCTCTGGCAACCGTACAGCGAAAAAGTCGGTGCGGGCACCATGAACCCCGCGACCGTCCTGCGCGTCCTGGGCCCTGAGCCCTGGAACGTGGGCTATGTGGAACCATCCTACCGGCCGGACGATGGCCGTTACGGTGAAAACCCCAACCGCATGCAAATGCACACCCAATACCAAGTCATCCTCAAACCCGACCCCGGGAACCCCCAAGAAATCTACCTCCGGAGCCTGGAAGCCATCGGCATTGACCCGGAAGAACACGACATCCGCTTCGTAGAAGACAACTGGGAATCCCCCGCGCTGGGAGCCTGGGGCCTGGGATGGGAAGTGTGGCTTGACGGGCTGGAGATCACCCAATTCACCTACTTCCAACAAGCCTGCAGCCAAGAACTCCACCCCCCGGCCGTGGAGATCACCTACGGGCTGGAACGCATCGTCATGTTCCTCCAGCGCGTGCGCAGCGTCTGGGACATCGATTGGGATGGCGTGCACACGTACGGGGACATCCTCCTCCACGCGGAGGTGGACCACTGCAAGTACAACTTCGAAGTCGCGGACATCGAACGGCTCAAAGAAATGTACCGGCTCTTCGAAGAAGAAGCGAAATCCGCAATCGCCGCGGGTTTGGTCATCCCGGCCCACGACTACATCCTTCGCTGCTCCCACACCTTCAACGTCCTGGACGCGCGTGGGGCCATCGGCGTGACCGAGCGGGCCAGCTACTTCGCGCGCATGCGGGACCTGGCCCGACAGGTGGGAGAACTCTACGTCCAACAGCGGGAAGCCGCGGGCTTCCCCTGGTTGCGCCTCCTCCCCCCTCAGGAAGAACCCCACATCCCACCCCTGGGTCCGGCCCTGGAAGAACCCGCGGACTTCGTCCTGGAAGTGGGGACGGAAGAACTCCCGCCCCAGGACGTGCGAGCGGCCATTGAACAATGGCAACGTGCGGTCCCCCAACTCCTGGAGGACCTGCGACTGACCTACGATGGACTGCGTATCTCGGCCACGCCTCGGCGCATCGTCGCCTATGTGAGCAAATTAGCCCCGCGGCAAGAAGACCGGGTGGTGGAAGTCAAGGGGCCGCCGGCCCACATCGCGTTCGACGAGGAAGGGCGGCCCACCAAAGCGGCCGAAGGCTTTGCCCGAAGCCAAGGCGTCCCGGTGGAAAGCTTGGAAGTACGCCACGAGGGCAAAAAATCCTACGTCGTAGCCATCAAACGGGAACCGGGTCGCGATGCCGGCGAAGTCCTCCAAGCCGCGCTGCCGCGGCTGATCGCCCAACTGCGATTCGGCAAAACCATGCGCTGGAACCACACCAACGTCGCGTTCAGCCGGCCCATCCGCTGGCTCCTGGCCCTCCACGGACCTCGCGTCATCCCCTTCGCCTACGCAGACCTGGTCAGCGGCCGCGTCACCCGAGGGCCGCGGCCCCTGGGCTCCCCGGACCTGGAAATCGCGCGCGCGGAGGAGTACTTCCCCCTCATGGCCAAACAGTACATCATTGTGGACCGGGGGCTGCGGCGACGTCGAGTATGGGCTCAAGTGGAAGCCCTGGCCAAAGGCCTGGGCGGTCGGGTGCCCGAGGACGCCCGTCTCCTCGATGAGGTGACCGACCTGGTGGAATGGCCCGTAGCCATCCGAGGTGGGTTCGAGGAGAAATACCTCCAACTGCCCAAAGACGTTCTCATCACCGTCATGAAGAAACACCAACGCTACTTCCCCATCGTCCACGCGGAGACGGGGGAAATGCTGCCTTACTTCATCGCAGTTTCCAACGGAGAACGTAAGGACATGGCCCTGGTGCGTCGGGGGTATGAAGACGTGCTCCGGGCCCGCTACGCGGACGCGGAGTACTTCGTGACCCAGGACTTGAAGCAGCCCTTGGAAGATTTCCTGCCCAAACTGCGCACCTTGACCTTCCAGGAAAAGCTCGGTTCCATGTTGGACAAAGTGCACCGGCTGGAAGCGTTGACCCCCAAACTCGCGGACGCGCTCGGGCTCTCCCTGGAGGAAAAGGCCTGGGCCGAACGTGCGGCCCACCTCTGCAAGGCCGACCTGGCCACCAGCATGGTCATCGAAATGACCTCCCTTCAGGGCATCATGGGCCGGGAATACGCCCGTCATTGGGGCGAACCCGAACCCGTGGCCCTGGCCATCTACGAACACTACCTCCCCCGCTTTGCCGGGGATGACCTGCCGGAAACCAAGCCGGGCATCGTCCTCGCCCTGGCCGACCGGTTGGACAGCCTGGTGGGACTCTTCGCGGTGGGACTCAAGCCCACCGGTTCCGCCGACCCCTACGGGCTGCGACGAGCTGCCCTTGGCCTGGTCCAGATCCTCATCGGACGACGCATCCCCTTTGACCTGCGCCGTCACCTGGAAGAGGCGGCCCGGCTCCAGCCCGTGCCCGTACCCGACCAGGTGTTGGATGAAGTCTGGCAATTCATCGTGGAACGCCTGCGTGTCTGGATGCGCGACCAGGGACTGCCCCACGACGTGGTGGAGGCGGCCGTCTCCGCACGGGGGAATGACCCATATGCCGCGTATCGGGCGGCCATCGCGCTGGCCGCGGCTGTCCAGGAACCGGACTGGCCCGAGATCCTGGTGGCCTACGCGCGGGCAAAGCGCATCGTCCGGGACATCGAGGAGGAATACCCACTGGCGCCGGAATACTACACCGAACCCGCGGCCTGGGAGCTCTACCAAGCGTGGCAGAAGGCCCGTCAGCGGTTGGACGAGGACCCGGAGGTCCCCACCCTGGTGGAAGTCCTGCGGGAGTTGAAAGAACCCATCAACCGCTTCTTCACCGACATCCTGGTCATGGCCGACGATCCGGACGTGCGTCGAGCGCGACTGGCGTTGGTCCAACGCATCGCCGCGCTGCCTGACGGCATTGTGGACCTGACCAAACTACAAGGATTTTAGGACAAAACCCGGTCGCACCGCCGTGGCGGACGGGCCCGCTCGCGACTCGCGGGCGGGCTTTGCCCACCGCACACCCAAAACCATCCCCCAAGGAGGCAGGGGGGAACGCCTGGGCGTGGTGTGTTGTGACGGTTGGCTTCTCACGCCTTACATCTGCCCAAGACTCGCTCTAACACGGAGGCTTACATGAAACTGCTCGGTCAACTGGCCATCTTTCCCCGGCTCCCGGAGCCCATCCAACGACTGGAGGAGCTGGCGTACAACCTGTGGTGGGCCTGGCATCCAGAGGCCCAAGAACTCTTCTCCCGGCTGGACGAACGGCTCTGGGAGGAGACGAACCACAACCCGGTCAAACTCCTCCAGACCGTGCCCCAGCCCCATCTGGAACGGGCCGCGGCAGACCCCGCTTACGTGGCCCTCTACAACACCGTCCTGGCCCGCTTTGACGCGTACATGCACGCGGAGGACACCTGGTTCACCCGCACGTACCCAGAACACCGGGACGACATCATCGCCTACTTCTCCGCGGAATTCGGGCTCCACGAGGTCCTCCCCATCTACTCGGGCGGCCTGGGCATCCTTTCCGGCGATCACTGCAAGGAAGCCAGTGACCTGGGCGTGCCCCTCGTCGGGGTGGGATTCCTCTACCCCCAAGGGTATTTCACCCAGCGCATCGCGGAGGACGGCACCCAAGAGGCCATCTACGAGAAAATCAACTTCGCGGAAGTCCCCGCGCGGTCGGCTCGAACCCCGGATGGGGAGGAAGTGCGCATCTACGTGGACCTCCCCGGTCGGCGGGTCTACGCGAAAGTGTGGGAAATCCACGTGGGGCGGGTGCGCCTCTTCCTCATGGACACGGACGTGCCCGAAAACGCCCCCGCGGACCGGGAACTCGCGGCCCGGCTCTACAGCGCGGATCCGGACCAGCGCATCTCCCAGGAGATCATCCTCGGCATCGGCGGAGTGCGCACCCTCCACGCCCTGGGCATCCAGCCTGCCATGTACCACCTCAACGAGGGACATTCCGCGTTCCTGGGTCTGGAACGAATTCGACTCCTGCGCGAGGAACATGGACTCTCCTTCCAGGAAGCGTTGGCCGTGGTGCGGGCCACATCCCTCTTCACCACCCACACTCCCGTCGCCGCGGGCCACGACACCTTCCCCTTCCCCATGATCGACAAGTACTTCGACTTCTACTGGGGCAAGTTGGGGCTCAGCCGAGAAGAATTCCTGGCCCTCGGGCGGCACGATTACCCCTGGGGCAGCCTCTTCAGCATGACCGTCCTGGCCATGCGCCAAGCGGGATACGTGAACGGGGTGAGCCGGTTGCACGGTCAAGTGTCCCGACGTATGTGGAAGGCCCTCTGGCCCGAGCTGCCCGAGGAGGAAGTGCCCATCGGACACATCACCAACGGCGTTCACCTGGGCTCATGGCTGGCCCCGGAACTGGTGGACCTGCTCAACAAGTACCTCCCAGAGGGGTGGCAAGAGCGCCTGGACGATGAACAGGTCTGGGCGCCCGTGGAGGACATCCCGGACGAGGAGCTGTGGGACCTCCGGCTGAAGCTGAAGCGCACTTTGGTGGACTTCGTGCGCGAGCGGGTGCGAAAGCAACTGCAACGCCACGGTGCTTCCCCTTCCCGCATCCAAAAGGTGGAGGAGCTGTTTGACCATCGGACGCTGACCATCGGCTTCGCGCGGCGTTTTGCGACGTACAAACGCGCGACGCTCATCTTCCGCGATCTGGACCGGATCAAGCGCATCCTCAACGACCCGGAGCGCCCTGTGCAGCTTATCTTCGCGGGCAAAGCCCATCCCGCGGATGAGCCGGGCAAGGAGCTCATCCGCTTTATCCACCGCCTCTCCCGGCAGGAGGGGTTCGAAGGTCGCATCATTTTCCTGGAGAACTACGACATCTACATGGCCCGCCGCCTGGTCCAGGGCACAGATGTGTGGTTGAACAACCCGCGCCGCCCCCTGGAGGCCAGTGGCACCAGCGGACAGAAAGCCGGGGCCAACGGTGTGCCCCACTTCAGTGTGCTGGACGGCTGGTGGGTAGAAGGGTACAACGGCCGCAACGGCTGGGTCATCGGCGAAGGCCGAGAATACCCCAACGAGGAAGCCCAGGACGAAGCCGATGCCATCTCCCTCTACAACATCTTGGAAGATGAGATCGTGCCCTTGTACTACGCGACCCAGGAGGGGGAGAAACACGCGTGGCTGGCCTACGTGCGGGAATCCATCCGTTCCATTGCGCCTCGCTTTTCCACCCGGCGCATGCTCAAGGAATATCTGGAACGCTATTACATGCCCGCGGTGGGCAATTGGCACCGCTACAGCCAGGATGAGTTCCGCCTGGCCCGGGAGGTGGCCGCGTGGAAGCAACGGGTACAGGAGGCCTGGCCGCGGGTGAACATCACTGCTCGGGGGCCTGCGGGCGGCCGGTTCCGCGTGGGGGATGAGATCCAGGTGGAAGCCCATGTCCACCTGGCCGGGCTCACCCCTCAGGACGTGCGGGTGGAGATCGCGTGCGGGCACTTGGATGAGGAAGGGGAGCTGCGGGACATCCGCACCATCCCCCTGGATTTGGTTCAGGTGGAGGGGGAAGAAGCTCACTACTCGAAGAACTGGATTGCCGAGGACAGCGGGGAACTGGCATACGGCGTGCGCGTATACCCTTACCGACCGGAATTGCCCAATCCCTTTGACATGGCGCTGCTCAAGTGGGCCCAGAGCGCGGAACAGGGGACGTAGAACATCCCGGGCCTTGGCGCGGGGATGTTGGGTTTATCGCGTCTGGAGGACTTCAACGGTCGCGCTCGCCGCGCCGGGCGGGGAAGCCCTATAAAGGTAAAGGGCCATGCTCGATGGCCCGGCTCAGCCTCCGAGCAAGCGGGAGAGAAAGCGCTTCAACCCCGATGTGGGTTGGGGGATCTCCACCGGCACATCCTCCCCCAACAGGCGTCGCGCCGCGATGCGGAACGCGTCCCCGGCCGGGGAATGGCTGTTCAAGGTCACGGGCATTCCCCGGTTGCTGGAGATGAGGATGGAGGGGTCTTCCGGGATGACTCCCAAGAGGGGGATGGCCAGGATGTCCAACACATCCTCCACGCTCATCATATCCCCGCGATGAACCATCTCCGGGTTCACCCGATTCACCAGGAGCCGAATATCCCGCTTGTTCTCCGCCTCCAGCAGGCCGATCACCCGATCCGCATCCCGCACTGCCGCCACCTCTGGGGTTGTCACCACGACCACCCGGTCCGCGGGCACGACCGCGTTGCGGAACCCCTGTTCAATGCCCGCGGGAGAATCGATGAGAACCAGGTCGAATTCCTCTTTCAACTGCTTGCACAAAGCGTTCATCTGAGCCGGGTTCACCGCGGTCTTGTCCCGGCTTTGGGCTGCGGGCAGGAGGTAGAGCCCCTCCGCGCGCTTGTCCTTTATCAACGCCTGCCGCAACCCACACGCGCCTTCCACTACATCTACCAAGTCGTACACCACCCGATTCTCCAAGCCCAAGATCACATCCAAGTTCCGCAAACCGATATCCGCGTCCACAACCACGACGCGTTTTCCCAGTTGAGCCAGGGCAATACCAAGATTGGCTGTCGTCGTTGTCTTGCCTACACCCCCTTTACCAGAGGTGATTGTGATGACTTCCCCACTCATGGGTCATTTGCCTCCTTATGTTAGGTGCTTGGACCTGATTGACGAACAAACCCCATTGTCCCTTGGCGGACAGGTCCACGCTCCGCGTTAGACGGGCGCACGGCCATGCGCCCCCACCGTTCGTGACCAGCGATGTGTGGTCATGTCCGGTCGCCCGGGGCTAGGGGCATAGGACACGGATGTACACGTCGGCGGCGGACGGGTCCGCACCTGGGCAGGATGCCGACGTTCTCGCCCCGTGCGGGGAAAGAGTTTTTGGTGGGTGGCCGGCGGGCTTCGCCCGCTGGCCACCCACCAAAAACAGTTCGCCAGGGAAGAATCAACTCAAAATGGTCATCCCCCATCGCCCGGGGCTAAACCCCCG
>JAADDB010000043.1 GCA_013154135.1 Chloroflexota bacterium | reverse complement strand
ACGTATTTCTATCCCGACGTCCGCCCGGGGCTGAACCCCCGGCTAGAAACATGACTGGCCAAGCATCGCCACAACCGGCCCACGATGAATGCCCCGCCTTTTACTCGTTACTCGTCCTGATCCTTATCCCTTCCGGCCGATTCCGACCCAGGGCCGACCCCTTAATCGTCAATCGTTAATCGTTACTCGTTATGCCTCAGGCTCTTCGCCCATCCCGGCCAACCTCGCCCTCCACCCAACCCCCTTAATCGTTAATCGTTACTCCTTACTCATTAGAATACACCACCTCCCCCTCGAAGATCGTCATTTCCACCCGCAGATCCAACAGGGTTTGCGGGTCATCATACGCACGCCAGAAAGGATCCCCGTTGAGCACGATGAGATCGGCCACCTTGCCGGGGTAAATACTACCCCGCCAGTCGTCCGCCCGTTCCGCCTGGGCCGGAGCCAGGGTGTACGCGTGGAGTGCCATCCGCGTGCACACCCGTTCCTCGGGAATCCAACCGCGCTCCGGCGTGCCATCCGCGCGGCGTCGCGTCAGAGCTGCGTGCAACCCCGCGATGACACTCGGCTGCTCCACCGGCGCGTCGGAACCGAAGATGAGCATCGTCCCCTCCCGAGCGATGCTCCGCCACGCGTACGCGTAGCGGCATCGGTCTCCCCAATACCGTTGGGCCAAAAACATGTCCTGGGTCGCGTGGATGGGTTGCATGGACGCGATCACATCCAACTGGGCCAGCCGTTTGATGTCCTCGGGGAAGAGGAGTTGGACGTGTTCCACGCGGTGGGGCAGGTGGGGACGTTGGGGCCGGTCGTGCTCCTCCGCGCGCACGATGTCCAACACATTGAGCACCTCCCGGTTGGCCCGGTCGCCGATGGCGTGGACGGCCACGGCCAGACCGGCTTCGCTCGCGGCCTTCACCCCTTCGTACAGTGCCTCCGGATCGGTCACCAATACCCCTGTGTTCTCCGGTTCTCCCTCGTAAGGGAGGAGCAGAGCGGCTGTGCGGGAGCCCAATGTGCCGTCCATGAAGTACTTGATGCCCCCCACACGCACATATCGGTCGCCGAAGCCGCTGCGCAAGCCCAGGCGGATGGCATCGTCCTGGCGTTGGGCGGGGAAATAGACCAGGCTGCGCAAGCGGAGCTTACCCTCCAAGCGCAGTCGCTGGAGGGTGCGGAAGTTGCGCATGTCCTCCCGGTCGTGGAGCACGTGCACCGCGAGGATCCCCTCGGACCAGAGGGCCCGTTGGGCTTCGAGCACCGCGTTGGCCCATGTATCCTCCGTCTCCTCCGGGTAGAGCCGGAAGACGAGCTCGCGCGCGCGTTCTTGGAGGATGCCTGTGGGTTCTCCGGTCTTCGGATCGCGGACGATGACGCCGCCCGGGGGATCTGGGGTGTCCTTGGTGATGTGGGCCAGGCGGAGGACATAGGAATTCACCCACAGGGTGTGGAGATCTTTGCTGTCCAGGGCCACGGGACGGTCGGGGACGACGGAGTCCAGGTGCTGGGCGGTGGGCCACTCACCGGGTAGGTCGGGCCAGATGCTGGCATCCCATCCTCCCCCACGGAGCCATTCCCCCGGAGCAAGGGCCAGGGCAAAGGCTTTTATCCGTTTCAACGCCTCCTCCAGGGTAGGCACTCCCCACAGGTTCACCTGTTTGCGTTGGAGGGCCCATTCCACCAGGTGAATGTGACTGTCGGTGAACGCGGGCAGGACCGTGCGGTCCTGGAGGTCCATGTACTTGGTCTTGGGGCCCCGGAGGTCGGCCAGTTCCTCATCGCTCCCCACCGCGAGGATGCGACCGTCCTTCACCGCGACGGCCGTCGCGTGGGGGACACGTCGGTCCATGGCGTACACGCGTGCGTTTACCAGAAGCAGATCCGCTTCCATCATGTTCCCTCGTCACTGGCTGATTCGCTGACAACAGCCGGCCGTCCTTGGCAAAACGCCCACGTTTTTGTCCCCTGGCAAAAACGCGTTTTGTGCGGACGGCCATTTACCCGCACCGACCAATTCCGCCGGCCAGGCCGTCAAATCCACCGCCACAGGTCGGCGGGTTTCTCCACGATGATATCCGCGTCCTGGAGCTCTTCCAATTCCCCAAAACCGCAGAGGACGGCCGCGGCCAATGCGCCCGCGGCCTTGGCCGCGCGCACATCCACAGGCGTGTCCCCCACCAGGAGGATCTGATGAGGTTCTACGCCCAACTTCTCCGCGGCCAGGCGAATGGGCGCGGGATGGGGCTTCAGACGACGCACATCATCACGGGTGATGACGATGTCGAAATAATCGCGGATGCCCGTTGACCGGAGCATGGCTTCGGCCTCCTCCCGGGAGCGGGTGGTGACCACGCCCAGCACATAACGGCCACGCAGGTCCTCCAGAAACGTCCGACTGTGGTCGGTCAACGTGTAGGAGCGTTCCCGAGGGCGAGGGTGGAGAAGTCGGTCCGCGCGTTCGGCCAACCAAAACGCGGCCCGGTCCAGGTGAAGCACGTCCAACAGGGTGATGAGGGTGTTGACCGTGTCCTCCAGGGACATGACCAACCGCCGAGCCAAGCGCCGGGCATCCACATCCAACAGGCGAGCCAGAGGCGAAAGGAAGCGGGCTAACCGCTCCACCACCGCGTCGTCCGTCTCAAAAAGCGTCCCATCCAAGTCGAAGAGCACCACCCGGATATCCCGCGCCCGCTCTGGGTTCCACCACCCCTTCTCCGGGGTCAGCAAGGGCGTCTCCGGGGGGAAGGGAGGGAGGTCCAACAGTTTGTAGTAGACGTAGCGGAGCACCACGCGCGTGCACGCGATGGTCGGGGCGGCCAGCAACGCGCCAATAACCCCCGCGGTCAACGCTCCGGCCAGCAAACCCACAAACACGACAAGGGGATGCAGTCGCACACGCTGCCCCACAATGTTGGGAATGAGAAACACGCTGTCCAGCTGGAAGACCAGGAGGTAGACCACGGTGATGATGAGCGCGAAGACCCCGTTGCTCACCGGCAGCCAGGAGGAGCCCTGGATGAGGGCGAGGGTGACCGCGATGAGCCATCCTGTGAGGGGCCCAAAGGTGGGGATGAATTCCATGAAGCCGGAGAAGATCCCCAGGGCCACGGGTGTAGGCATGCCCAAGATCCAGAGGATGACGCTGAGGATGAGCCCCACCACCAAGGCCAAGGTGAACTGCCCCTTGAGAAAGGCATCCCACGTGTTCGCGATCTCCCGCCCGAGGCGGGTCAACTCCTCCCGATAGGCCGGGGGCAATTGAGCTTCCACAGCCCGGAACATGGTGGGGTAATCCTTGACCAGCCAGAAGGTGACGACCACGATGAAGATGCCCCACCCCAGGATGGAAGCCACCCTTCCGGCCACGGTGAAGACCCCTCCGGCCACCGGGGTGAGCAATCCCCGCAAACTCTCCAACGCAGGGCCCAAAAATTGGAGGGGAACAACCGTCAGCGTGCCCAAGCGATGAGGACGGGAAGCCCACTCCTGTAGGGTCAGGAGGGCATCGCTCAAATTCAAGCGCAATTCGTGGAAGGCTTCGATCATCCGGGTTGTGAAGAGGGCAGGGGTCACCGCGATGAGCAAGATCAACAGGAGAAAAGTGAGCAAAGTGAGCAACCCGCGCGGCAACCCGGTGCGGCGTTCCAGGTAATTGACCGGGATGCGAACCACCGATGCGAGCAAAGCCGCAGCTCCCAGCGGGGGGATCAGCACCCGGAACAGGTACAACAAAATCAGCAGGATGATGAACAGAACGCCGCTTACAAAGAACTTCGTCTGAGGTGACCAGCGGCTTGTCTCCATGAACCTCCTGTGTGCGGGCGATGTTGGCCCGAACTTAGTGGATGGGTCCGATGGCGTTGGGCGGCCAGTAACGGAAAACCGCCCGCCCTAGGATGTGATCCCGAGCAACAGGGCCAAAACTGCGGGAATCGTTACTGGCCCGGCGGTTATCCCCCAGGACGAAGTAGTGCCCCGGTGGGATGTGCCGTGGGGGCATCAGTCCGGTCGTTGGTTGATTCAAGTACGGCTCTTCCAGGGGTTTGCCGTCGATGAAGACTTTTCCATCGTGGATGGAGATCGTCTCCCCCGGCAAGCCCACAATGCGCTTGATGAGGCGCGGGCCGTCCTTCTGCACCTGGATGACCACCACATCCCCCCGGTGCGGGGGACGAAAGCGGTAGGTGAGTTTGTCCAAGATCACCCGGTCGTTCGTGTGCAGAGTGGGCTCCATGCTCTGGCCGTAGACCCGTGTGGCCTGGGCCAGGAAGAAGTACACAACCAGTGCGATGAGCACCGCGGGGATCACCGTGCCGATGAGCTCCCCCCAAAGGGCGCGGAGAAGGCGCCCCACGAGGGAAGGCTCCCTCGGCGGCGGCGAAGGTTCTTGCGTGTCCGGCGTCCATGCTGGTGTACTTTGTTCCATTGAACACAACCTCAGCAATAAGCGATATAGGGCGAAATCCCGTCAGCTGACGGAGGGCGATAGCCCCTTGGTCGCGGACAAATCCGCCCCTCCGCGGGACTCCGACGTTCTCGCCCCGTGCGAGAAGGGAGTTTTGTGTGCGTGGCGGGCAAAGCCCTTCTGCCACGCACACAGACCATCTCTCCAGCCTATTATATCACAGTCCTTACCGTCGGGAGCGACGAGAACGGTCGCCGGAGCGGCGTCCGCGGCGGTCCCCACCGGAACGTCCACCCGAGGAACGACCACCCCGGGACCCCGAGCGTCCTCCGCTCAGTTTCCGGTCCTTGGCCCGGGCCTCTTCCGCGCTCCAGCCTTCCAATACGGCCTGGCGACTCAACCGGATCTTGCCCGTGTCCTTGTCCACGTCGATGACCATGACCATGAGCTCGTCCCCGATTTTCACCACATCCTCCACCGAGGGGACCCGATAGTCCGCCAGTTGGGAGATGTGCACCAGCCCCTCGATGCCGGGGAGGATCTCCACGAACGCGCCGTAGGGTTCCACCCGGACCACACGGCCCGTGAAGATCTCGCCCACGTGGGCTTCCTTGGTCAGGGTCTCGATTTCCCGGATCGCGGCTTCCGCGTCCTGCTTGTTGTGGGAGGCAATGTACACCGTGCCATCCTCGCTGATGTCAATCTTGACGTTGTACTCCTCCTGCATCTTGCGGATGACTTTGCCTCCCGGGCCGATGATGCGCCCGATCTTCAGCGGGTCAATCTTGATGACCTCGATGCGCGGCGCGTAGGGCGAAAGTTCCGGCCGCGGCTCGGGGATGACTTCGAGCATCCGGTCCAGGATGTAGAGACGGGCATCACGGGCTTGGGCCAGGGCTTGACTCAGGATGTCGTAGGAAAGCCCCGCGATCTTGATGTCCATCTGCAGGGCCGTGATCCCATCCCGAGTGCCCGCGACCTTGAAGTCCATGTCCCCCAACATGTCTTCCATCCCCTGGATGTCCGTGAGGATGGCGTAACGACCACTTTCCTGATCCGTGATCAGGCCCATCGCAATCCCCGCGACGGGCGCCTTGATGGGCACACCCGCGTCCATCAACGCCAACGTGCTCCCACACACAGAGGCCATGGAGGTGGAACCGTTGGATGTGAGGACTTCCGAGACCAGACGGATGGTGTACGGGAACTCCTCTTGCGGCGGGATCATGGGTTCTAGAGCCCGTTCCGCCAGGGCCCCATGCCCGATCTCCCGGCGCTTTGGCCCTCGCATGGGCCACACTTCCCCGGTGGAATAGGGCGGGAAGTTGTAGTGGTGAATGTACCGCTTGGTCTCCTCCGGGAAGAGGGTGTCCAACTCCTGCGCCTCCCGGGGCGTGCCCAAGGTGGCGATGGTCAACACCTGGGTTTCCCCGCGCTGGAAGAGACCGGACCCGTGCGTCCGGGGAAGGATTCCCACCTGGATCTTGAGCGGACGAATGGTGGTGTAGTCCCGACCGTCGGGACGAACCCCTTCCTCCAAGATCATCTTGCGGGTGAGGGTCTTGAGCACTTCCTCGAACGCGGTTTTGATGTAGGACGCGGGGATGGTTTCCCCCTTCTCCTCGGCCTGTTGGGTGAGGGTCTCCTTCACTTCCTTGCGGATGGCGTCCAGCGCGTTGGTGCGGGCTTTCTTGGGCAGGAACTGGTGCAGGACGTCGTTGATGCGGTCCGCGGCCAGTTCTTCAACGGCCTTTTTCACCTCTTCCGGCACCTGGAAGAGGGGCACTTCCATCTTCTCCCGGCCGATTTCTTCCCGCATGCGCTTTTGCAGTTCAATGAGAGGCTGCATGGCCTCGTGAGCCCGCTTGAGGGCCTCGATCATCAGGTCCTCAGGCACTTCGTTGGCCCCACTTTCCACCATGATGATGGCTTCTTCCGTGCCGGCCACCCGGAGGTCGAGGATGCTCTTCTCCAGTTGGGATGCGGTGGGGTTGATGACGAATTCCCCGTCGATGTAGCCCACCCGCACAGCCCCGATGGGCCCATTCCAGGGGATGTCGGAGATGGTGAGGGCGGCCGACGCGCCCACAATGGCCGGGATGTCCAGGAGGTTTTCCTCGTCAGAGCTCAGGGAGGTGATGATGACTTGCACGTCGTTGCGGAACCCCTTGGGGAACAAGGGGCGCAGAGGCCGGTCCACCAGCCGGGCCAGGAGGATGGCCCCCTCGCCCGGGCGTCCTTCCCGGCGGAACCAGGAGCCGGGAATGCGTCCGGCCGCGTAGAGGCGCTCTTCGTATTCCACACTCAGGGGGAAGAAGTCGATGTCCTCCCGGGGTTCCTTGCTTGCAGTGGCGGTGGCGAGGACCATGCTGTCCCCTACACGCACCGTCACGGCTCCGTTGGCCAACAAGGCCATGTGGCCTGTCTCGATGATGAATTCCTTATCTGCGACCTTTACCGTGTATCGCTTATATTCTGTGTCCATAATGTCCTTTCCCTCTAGACTAACGTGTTTGGTGTGATTTCCACTTTCTTCCGGTTGTCCCGTCCATGCCATTCAGGCGAAAACAGAAGGTGATGGTTCAGCACGGGAGCTTTCTCACCGCGAGGGTGAAGCGCAGGAGCACCGGGGAGAACTCGCCCAAGGGCTCGTTCCATCCCTCGCCGCTCGGGGCCCTTCCGGAGTCCCCGCCGGAAAAACGATGGGCCACCCCTGTGGTGGCCCATACGTCCTACCGACGCAGTCCAAGACGCTCGATGAGTTTCCGATACCGTTGATGGTCGGTGCGCTCCAGGTAGCGGAGCAGTTTCCGCCGCCGACCGACCAGTTTGAGCAGACCACGACGTGAGTGTTCGTCCTTCTTGTGGACTTTCAGGTGTTCGGTCAGGTGGTTGATGCGCCAGGTCAACAGGGCCACCTGGACTTCCGGGGAACCGGTGTCCCCATCGTGAATGGCGAATTCTTCGATGATGCGCTGCTTCTCTTCTGGTGTGAGTCCCATGGTATTCCTTTCCTTGTTTTTGTCCTCCGCCGCCCGCGATGCCGCCGGAATACCGGAGCGCACATCCCAGCGCGGGGAACAGGGTATACGTTCCAGGGAGTGGATGAAACCCCTTGCCACCATTGGGCTTTCGTCCATTCCCTGGACAAGCCAGCGTCAGGAGCTCCTTTCTACTCTACGGAGCTCGGGGGATGAGAGTTTTCCCGCAAGCTGCGGACAAGGCGCCCACGAAAGGCATCCCTGTCCATCGGGTACCAACGTTCCATTATACACACAGGTGGAAAATGCTCAAAACTCGCCCGCCCCTTGGCAGCGGACGGGATAAGTAACGATTGACGATTAACTGTCATACGCCAAAAGATCGTGAACGCTGGCAAGGCGCTAGTGAATGCACGAGGCGCCAACACATCGTGAACGCTTAGGCGGCTACC
>JAADDB010000008.1 GCA_013154135.1 Chloroflexota bacterium | reverse complement strand
GCTCGAACAGGTTCGCCAGATGCTGGCTGCCGCCCGTGGACGCGTAGAGGGTCGTGCTCGCGCCCAGGCCCCGTAGGCGGATGATGGCTTCTTTCTTGTACGAGGTGGAGAACCCGAACTTCGCGCCCAGGAGTTGCTTCACATCCGGCTCCGGGTTGGGCCGTTTGCCGTAGTCGAACCCGTACGCGGCATAGGCCACGAACAGGAACGTCTTCTTCGGCTCATACCCCGCGGCCTTCCACGAGCGCACCAACTCCAGCATCGTGGCCACGCCACTCGCGTTGTCCAGCGCGCCCGGGTACACCTGACCCAACTCATCCACCCCCACCCCGTCGTAGTTGGCCATCACCACAACCAGGTTCTCCGCCAGTTTCTCCGATGTGCCCGGCCAGTGCCCGATCACATGGCGCACCGGCACCTTCTTGTGCACCTCCCCTACAATCGATCCCCGTAAGCGCAGGTGCGTGTCCCAGGTGATGATCTCGTCCGGCCCCAGGGTACGGGCCTTCTTGCGGAAATAGTCCACCGAGCCCCCGATGCGGGCCAGCAGCCGGTCCGCGGCCTCCTTGGAGATGTAGAACATGGGCGCGCCGTCCATCGGCTTGTACTCGGGCGCGTAGGGGCTGTTCGCGGAGTACACATACCCCCGCTTCAACTTCAGGGGATCGTCCGTCACCACCAGCGTCATGACCTGCAAGCGGCGCCGCCACATGGTGGGCGCCACCTCCTCCAGCAGCAGGAGCACCTTCCCCTCGGAGTCGATCTGGTCCAGCGCGGGCGCGAACACCCCGATGCCCATCCGGCCCTCCACCTTGCTCAGGGGACCAAAGCCCACGACGGTCAACGGGCCTTCCCCTTCCCCCGCGTTGAAGCGCAGCGTGGGCAGCACCGCGAAGTCCTCCCGGTAACGCAGCGCCTCGACCACGTTGCTGTTCTCGTCCACCAGGGCCAGTTGGGGCGGTTCCGTCAACTCAAAGAAATCCCGCTTCACCGTGAGGAAGTAGGTGAAGTTCTTGCCCGCGGGCTGGAGTCCCAGGGCCTGGAACTGGTCCGCGACGTACTGGGCCGCCGCGTCCGCGCCTGGCGTGCCGATGCGACGACCTTGCCACGCGTCTTGGGTCAGCGTCCGCACGTGGGTCACGGCCTGATCGCCGTCGAACGCGCGTGCGGTTTCCTGGTAGATGGCGATAGGCCCGGTGTTCGCCTGGACCCAGCCCACGGCCAGGTAGATCACCACCAGTCCGGCCAGGGTCCAGCGGCTCCACAGGCGGGCGAAGGAGAGGCGGATGTCCTGGATCAGGCGGCGCAGTCCTTCCCCGAACAGGTTGAACCCCAGGATGGCCAGGCCAAAGGTGAGTGCGGGGTAGATCCCCACCCACGGGTATGTGCGCGCGTACTGGCGCACGTTGCTCAACAGCGCAGCCCACTCGGGCACGTCCGAGTAGTGGTACGGGTCCGAGCCCACGAAGATCTCCGCGAACGCGCCCCCGCCCAGGAAAATGCCCACAAATCCCAACTCGCCCAGGAGCAGGAGGGTCCCGGCCATCTCCAGGGAGGTGATGACGATGAGGGTGGGGAGCACGTTGGGCAGCACGTGGCGCCAGAGGATCTCCAGGGGGTGAAGGCCTAGCACGTGCGCGCTCTCGATGTACGGCTGCGCGCGGATCTGCCGGGTCTCGCTGCGCACCACCTGCATCACCTGGCCCCAGCCCACCACGGTCAGCGCGATGACAAAGGGGCGCATCCCCTGGCGGATGCCAATGGCCAGGATGAGGATCATGGCCAGGAGCAGCGCGGGGAAGGAGGAGATGATGGCCGCGATGTTCTGGATGATCCGGTCCAAGCGGCTGCCCGCGGTCCAGCCCGCGAGGAGCCCCAGGACCGTGCCCACCAGCAGGCGTCCCAGGACCACGAGGAAGGCCAGGGTGAGGGTCTGCCGCGCGCCCGCGAGGAGGAGGCTGAGGATGTCCCGGCCCAGCATGTCCGTGCCCAGGGGGAATTCGGGCGAGGGCGGGAAGGGCGGGCTCTTCAGTTTGCCGTTGACCATGCGCAGTCCGATGGTGGTGTAGGGGTTGTGGGGGGCGATCATGGGGCCCAGGAAGTAAATGAAGACGAGTGCGAGGACGATCAGTCCCCCCAGCATGAACGCGGGGTTCCCCAGGGTGCCCCGCACCCACTGGCGACGGCGGAACGCGCGGCGGGCTTCGGCCGCGGCGTCTCCCTCGGAGAGGTCTTGTCGCGGCTTTTGGGATGGGCCCTGATCCCGGCGGGGACGCCAGGCCAGGGCCTGGGCCAGGAGATCCCGCGCGCGGTCGAACAGGTCGCGCAGCGCGGCCCGCCAGTCCCAGGACGCGCCCCCGACCTGGGTCGCGGCTTCCCGCAGTCGGGGGTCGAGGACGCGCGCGGTCAGGTCCAGGAGGCCGTTCACCAGGAGGAAGAAGACGCCCAGCGCGAAGATGAGGGGCACGGCCAGGAGGTCGTCCTTGCGCGCGATGGCCCGCAGCAGCGCGTGGCCTATCCCACTCCAACCGAAGTAGATTTCCACCACGGGCAGACTGCTGAGGGAGAACTGGAGGGAGACGAGCCACGCGGTGAGGATGGGCACCCACGCGTTGCGCAGGATGTGGCGCCATCGCACCTGGCGCAGGCTGAGTCCTTTAGCCAGCGCGGTGCGCACGAAGTCCTGTTCCTGGATGTCGGAGATGACGACGGTGGTCACCCGCGCGACCTGGGCCAGGGGGCGCACCGCGAGGACGATCGCGGGGAGGATGATGTGTGCGTCCCAGCCGAAGCCGCCCACGGGCACCAGGGGCCGACCGGTCTTCTTGGTGTACGCGAGCGCGGCCAGTTGCAGTATCAGGGCCAGGAAGAAACTGGGCAGGGAGAGGCCCATGGTGGCGAGGATCACCGCGCTGAGTCGGGCTTTCTGGCTGCGGCGGTACGCGGCCCAGGATCCCAGGAGGAAGCCGAGGATGCCGCCCAGCCCCAGCGCGACCGCGAGCAATCCCACGCTGCGGGGGAGCACTTGGGCGATGATCTGGGTGACGGGCGCGCGGCGGCTGGTGCCCACGGAGATGAACGCGGTGCCCAGGTCCCCTTGGGCCACGTGGAGGAGGTAACTGACCGTGGACTGGGCCGCGTAGCGCAAGGCCGGCATCAGGGGCACGCCCCGGGCCATGCTCAGGCCGAAGAATGTGATGTAGATGAGGAACACCAGCACGATCAGCGCGTAGATCAGGCGGCTCAGCAAGTATTGGAGCGGAATGCGCCAGGCGTGGCGAGCCCTTTCGTTCACTGTGCCCTTCCTCGAGTGGGATGTGCATCTGACGGGGATTATACAACCATCTGGTGGGGAGGGGAAACGGGTTTGGGCACGGCCATCCGGATTCACTGGGCCGCCCTATTAGAGGCCCGGTTGCAGCGATCCCCGGCCGGTCATGCTCCTACCAAATCCCCCCGCAGGGGGCTTTCCATCTCCAGCACGGGGTCTTTAGCCCCGTGCGGCCGTATGACCCTATATCGCCGTTCACGCACGGTAGGGGCGGGTCTCAACCCGCCCCCACGAATCTGTATTCATTCGTGTCCTATTCCCCCGCCCGAGGCTGAAAGCCGTCGCGCGACTTCAACCTTCACCGCCCCCTTTCCTTCACCATCGGCACATGCGCGTGATACGGCATCAACGGCAGGTTCAGCGTCCCCTTCACCCCGGTGACCGCGACATTACCCGTGTAGTCCACGGCCTGGATGAAACACGTCATCTCCCGGCCCGCGTTGTTCCACACGCCCGACCACACATCCTGGATCCCCTCACGGCGTAACTTCAAGGAGCGCAGTTGGCCGCCCGTCGCGCAGGTCGCGTACACCTCCATCACCCGGCTGTTGGGCGCCATCTCCACGGAGAAAGTCACCTGATTGCCCGACCGGTGCGCGTTCACCCGCTGGATGATGGGCGGGGTGAAGTCGTCGCGAGTGCTGTAGAACACCTGGAAGCGCAGGCGACGGTAAATGCGCTCCGTGCCGATGACCCGCACATGGTTCGGATCGCTCACGTCCACCCGCTCGCTGCGGAACTGTCCCGGCGTCACCGTCACCCACTCCCGCAGGCCCTGGTCATTGCGGAAGTGGTTCAGCCGCACCAGCGTGCGGGGCTGCCAGGTGGGGAAGATGAGTTGCGGCTCATAGCGGTGCGTGCGGGTCACGGGCATCGTGATCACCGGGTCGAAATTGGGCACATCCTGATACGTGCCGTCCAGGATGAGCACCCCGTGAGCCACAAACCCCGGATACTGCTGCTGGTTCAACGTCACCTCGAACTGACTGCGCGGCTGAATGGGGTTGTACAGTAGGGCTTGGATGCCGTCCTCTGCCTGGAAGTAATCCCCACTGTCCGTGGTCACCCGGATCAGCCGCGGGCTCAGCGTGTACGTGTGGGATCGGAACGTCGAGCCACCGGATATCCGCCCTCCCCAGACGCTGTCCTGGTTCCCCACCGGCCGCGGACGGGGCACGGTGACCCGGTAATTGGGCAGGCCGTACAGCGTGGCCTCGTTGATGACTTTGCGGTCATAGGGACCGTACGCGCCCATGTTGTAGAGCGCGTAATCCTGCTTGGCCTGGCGTAACGCGTCTCCCACGGCCATGTTGGCCTGGGATCCCAGGTAGCGGATGAAGGACGCGGCCAGTTCCTCGGACAAGGCCACGGCCGCGTCGTCCCCGTAGCCGAAGCCGCTGTTGCCGATCCACACGGCCCGGCGTTGGGCGAAGGCCTGGGCAAAGTCCACATCCGCGCGCACTGCCGCGCCCTGGGACGTCACACAGTCATCGCACACGTTCAGACCGCTGTGGCAACCCACGGACACGTTGACCGTGCCCTTCAGGTCCGCGGTCGCGCTGACCACCTCCCGCGCGTGGACCAGATCCCCCTGGCCCTGGAGCGCGTACGCGGCCGGCGCCAGCAGGAAGTGAGTGAAGTGCGCGTCCAGCACGTTCAGGTCGTGCCGCGCGGCCAGCAAAGTCTGGCGCAGCGCGTTCGCATCCCACGCGTCATCGTTGTGGACCGCCCGCTGCACGCCCTGATTCCGCAACGTCTCCGTCATCTGCTGAGTGCTGTCCTTGAGGAAATCGTAGCCGAACAGCGCGGCGCTGCGCAGTTGCAGGCGGCCGTTCTGGGCCTTGAACTGGTTGAGTTGTCCCGTGATCTCCTCGGGCGTCTCCACCAGTCGGCCCACCGCGTAGTCCGGCACGTAGAGCGGCCAGCCCCGGTACAGGGAGGGGTAGAAGTCCACGTAGAAATCGTCCGTCAGGGTGTACCCCTGCTTGATGGCCGCGTACAGCGCGGTGTTGATCTTGAGGAACGCCTGGGCCGCGTACTCCCGCTCGTTGGACGTCTCCACCAGATCGGGCAGGCGGCGGAAGGGCAGGGCCCGGTCATCGCCCACCAGAACCACGTAGCGCAGGTTAGGCATCTCCTGCGCGACCTGGTAGATGAGGTCCTTGATGCGGCCCGCGACCGCGTTGGCCCGTTCGGGGTCGCAGAAGTGGTCATCCCAATCCTTGTAAGCCCGCTGCACGTACACACTTTCCTCCACGGGCAGGATGAGTCCCCGGACCGTGGGCAGGTCCGCGAACTCGCGCAACGCGGTCATCATTGGAGTCACCTTGTCTTCCCCATAAATGGATGCCAACCGCTGCTTGGGCACAACGATAAGTGTCTGGATGGCATCCGGCGCGGCCGAGTAATACCGCTCGCCAGCGGTTCCCTGGTAAGGGGGATGGAACGTGCAGGGCGGCACGGGCGGCGGCGGGGTCACCGTGACCGTCAGCGTGTAGGGACGGCTGCTGTGCGCGCCGTTGTGTCCGAACACCATGAGATAATAATCCCCGGTGGTGTACACCACCCGGTCCGACACATCCTCATCCTGCACGTCCGGGTTCACGGAGTACCCCACGACCGGGATGTTCTGCAAGGGAATGTTCTGCAGTGGGATGTTTTGCAAGGGGATGTTCTGGAGCGGGATATTCTGCAGGGGGATGTTCTGCAACGGGATGTTCTGTAGAGGGATGTTTTGCAGCGGGATGTTCTGCAAGGGGATGTTCTGGAGCGGGATATTCTGTAGGGGGATGTTCTGCAACGGGATGTTCTGTAGAGGGATGTTTTGCAAGGGCAGGGACTTGACGGGCACGTCGGGCGCGGGGGAGGTGTCCGTGGGTAAGTCGCTGAAGGGCAGGTCGTGGGTCACATAGGTGGGGCGGAAGAGGATCAGGTCCAGGTCCGTCCCCGGGTTGTCCAGGTGGAAGTGGACGGTGCTGCCTTTCGGAAGGCCGTCCACAGGGAGTTTGAAGAAGTCGATGTCCCAGGCCTCGCAAATGGTGCCGGTGATGACGTCTCCCGCGTGGACGGGGGTCGCGTCCAGCCAGTTGTCGTTGGCCTCGTTGGGGTCAGAACAGGGCGAAGGCCGGGGCACGGACGCGCTGAACAGGGAGGTGTTGTACGTGGGCATGGCCCATCGTTCGGGCCCCGAGGCTGCAGGGCGGCGTCCCTGGGGGAAGACCGTGGCCGTCGCGGTGATGCGGGTGCCCCGCAGTTTGCCGCTGAACTCGAAGTGACCGGCATCATCGGCCTCGGCTTCGCCCAGGAAATAGCGGCCCTGGTTCCCGTCGTCGCCGAACACCTGAACCAGACTGCCCGGCGGCGCGCTGCCCTGCACCGTGGTCGTGGTCACCTGGTCAATGCGCGGGGGCGTGACCTTCGCGTTCCCCCGCTGGTCCTCGCCGATGCCCACTTGGTTCTCGTAGATGGCGTTCTCGAGAATGCCCACCGCGCTCTCACTCCGGATGAAGACGCCCGCGCCTTGGTTGTACGCGATTTCGTTGCTGCCCACAATCGTGCTCGGCGCATCCCCTTCGATGAGCACGCCATGTCCCTGGTTGCCGATGCGGACGCCCGCGACGCTGGTGCCGATGGTGTTATCGTGCACGGTGGTCTCTTCGCTGTCCACAATGTGGACGCCGGGGCCTCTGTTCCCCGCGATGATGTTGCCCACAGGCATCCAGGTCAGGGTGAAGCCGCCGATCTCGTTCTGCCGGGTGTTCTGCAGGAGGACGCCCTCTCCGTTGCCCAGAGCGTGAGTGCCGTTCACGTCCAGACCGATGACGTTGCCCAGCACTTTGTTCTTGCTGCCACCATCGATGAGGAGGCCTGCGCCGGTGTTGCCGGAGATGAGGTTCCGCGCGCCGGAGGAGAAGCCGCCCACCGTGACCTGGCTGGTGTGGTACAGTTTCACGCCCACCGCGTTGGGCAGGGCCTGGGTGCCCAGCGCGTTCACGCCGATGAAATTCCCCTGGATGAAGGTCGCGCTCCCACCTTTGACCAGGATACCGGGGCCGTCGTTGCCCGCGATGAGGTTGCCGGTGAACGCGAGTTCCCCGCCGATGCGGTTGCCGGTGCCGTAATCCACCAGGATGCCGGCCTCGCCATTGCCCACGTCGTCGGTGCCGTGGGTGCCCACATAGCAGGATTCGACGGTGTTATAGTCCCCGCGCAGGACAATGCCGTTCTTGCCGAAACTGTGGACGATGATCCCGCGCAGGGTGCTGTTGTTCGTGTTGACGACCAGGCCATCCCAGTTCTTCACCTTGCTACCGTCCAGTTCGATCATGGCGACCGGGGGCCCGGACGGATCGGATGCAGGTGTGGCTGTGGTGCCGTCGATGACAACCGGGTCGGTGAGGGTGGGAAGCAGGTAGTTCAGGTGGATGACACTGCCCCCGGGCAGGTCAAAGACAATGCGGTCGGGTGTTGTGCCGTTGGGATGTGCGTTCGCGGCCTTGATGGCCTCCCGCAGGGAGCAGTGGTCCGTTGTACACACGCCGTCATCGTGGTCGTCGGTGGTGTTCACGTGGAA
>JAADDB010000213.1 GCA_013154135.1 Chloroflexota bacterium | reverse complement strand
CAGCTTCTACCCCCAATCTACTCCCGTTTGGCGCCACACATGGCGCAGTACTTGTCGTGAGGGCCAAAGGGATGCCCACAGTTGGGACAGTATTTGGGCAGTCGAGCACCGGTCGCGCGCACTTTTTTCTCCCGACCGCGGCCTTTCTTCCCCTTGCGCGCGGCCCGAGGCAGGGGTTCGGGTTCCTGGGTGCGCATCCAGTAGTAGATGCCCCCACCGGTGGCCAGGAGTAAGACCACGGCCGCGATGAGGAGAGGCCAGTTAAGGGGGGTCGAGGATGTGGCTGGAGTCGCGGCCGGCGCGGGGGCTTCCTGGGCCGGCGCTTCCTCTTCCCCACCTGGGGGGAGTGTCCGCGGGGACGCGCTGAGCCCGGGGGCTAGGCGGGTGTACCGGACTTCCTGGTGGACGACGCTGCCCGGTTCTTGGGGGCCCAGCGTGCGGGACCAGTAGGAAAGCTCATCCCTGCCCGGTTTTGGCCCTTCCAACGGTGGGTTGGCTGAGAAGTCCTTGGTTTGTGCAGGTTGCTGAACTTCCAGCTCCACCTGTTGGATAGTGGCCAGGGGGAGGGGGACATCCGCGATGATGGTGCGCTTGTTCCCGTCGGCCTGGATGAAATCCGCGTAGTATTCCAGGTGGAAGATGGGGGAGGGCAGCTGGATGGTGAGCACGCCGTCCTTTTCCTCCCATTCGGCCTTGAGGAGCCGTTGATCCGGCCCCATGTAGGCCACCGCGTTGATCTCCGCCCCCTGCGGGATGGGCACTTGGATGGTGGTCGTGTGTTCGTCCACCTGACCGGTGATGATGACGAGAACCCGGGGGTCGTCATACTCGGGCCAGAGGGCCAAGGTGAGTTTGGAGATGGTGGGCGTGTTGGTTTGGGCACCACTTGGGGCGCCAAAGGACAGGAGAAGCCCCAAGACGAGAAGCAATTGGACGCTGAACCGCACAAAACGCATGATAGCCTCCCGGTGATGATGTGTCGTCGGCCTAACCGACCCATCATTATGGGGCAAATCCCTCTTGCTGCCAAGTTGGGGATTTGGCCTTTGGACAGGCGGCCCTGCAGGAGACGCAAGCCCACGGCCCGGCGTTCTCGCCCCCGCGCAAGGGGAACGTTCTGCCTGGGTCAGCCGCTTTTGGCCCGCCAGGCCCCTCGTGTCCTCCAGCCAACCCCTTACTCGTTACTCGTTAATCGTTCATAAAGGGCCAGAGTGCGCTCGGCCATGCGTTCTGCCCGGAATTCCCGCAGGGCTCGTTCACGGGCCGCTTGGCCCATCCGTTGTCGTTCCTCGGGGTGTTCCATGAAGAAGCGCAAGGCCTGAGCCAGCGCGTCCGGATCCGAAGGGGGAATCACCCAGCCGGTTTGTCCGTGGAGGTTGACAAAGGAGGTGCCGGTGCCCACCTCGGTGCTGATGACGGGCAGTCCCGTGGCCATGGCTTCCACCTGGACCAGGCCGAAAGCTTCGGCCCGGGAAGTCGCGGGGAGGACGAAGAAGTCCGCGGCCCGGTAGTAGAGGGGTAAGCGGGATTCGGGCACTTCCCCCCAGAAATGCACCCGGTCCGTCAAGCCCAGCCGCCGGGCCAGACGTTGCCACGCGTCGGCCATGGGCCCTGTGCCCACGACCCACAGGTGGAGCGGGGGAACCCGGGTAAGGGCCTGGAGGAGGATGTCCACGCCTTTGTAATAGCGGAGTTTGCCGACGAAGAGGGCGAGGGGCGCGTGGACCCACCGTTTTCCCAGGGATTCCCGGAGCTCCCTCGCCGCGCGGGGGTCGACCTGGAGAAAGGGGTCCAGGTCCACGCCCAGGGGGATGATGTGGACGAGGTCCAGAACCTGGGAGAGGAAGGGGGAGGTGCGCGGGTAAACGGGATTGGTCGCGATGATGGCGTGAACGCCCCGGAGTATCCGCCGGAGGAGGGGCGCGTAGGCCCGCAGGATTCCCCTCTGACGTACCACATCCGAGTGGTATGTGAGGACGGTGACATTGCCCCGGCCGAACCAGTGGTTGACCACTTCGCCAGGGGGGTAGGGGAAGTGGAGGTGTACTACGTCTGCGGGGAGTCGCCGTTGGTATAGGGCTTGGGATGGGCTGATGGGGGTGGAGGCCACGGTGAAGAGGCGGCCGCTTCGGATGACGCGGATGCCTTCTTCAGTGGTGATCTGGGTCTGCAGCCCGTGGGGAAAGGCCGCGGGATTGGTCACCAGAACCGTGACATCCCACCCGCGGTGGACCTGGTGACGCGCCAGGGTGTGGATGTGTTTTTCGATTCCCCCCAACACCGGTGGGTAGTCCTTGTAGACGTGGATGACGCTCGGTTTAGGGGCCACGAAGTGCTCCTTAGGGGGCAGATGTTGGGTCTTTCGTTGGCTCCCCGGAAGGACTTGTTTTGTGCGGGGGAAGACGAAGTCCGCTCCCCACACAAGACTCTTTCCTGACCCAGGGCAGGGACGTGGACGTCCCGCCCAAGCCGCGGACCCGTCCGCGACCCTTTCCTCCGTCCATCAGGCGACGAAGTCTTCCAGGTTCAGGACGCGGAAGAGGCGTAGTTCCACCTCTTCGGGCATTTCCGGGGGTTCTAGCCGGTGGTAAAGGACCAGGGTTTTGTTCATGGAGTCCAGCATGACAAAGCAGTCATGGCAGACGGCCATGTGTTCTTCGATGGCGCGGCAAATATCCGGAGAGAGTTCGCCGTCTACATAGGCGCTGAGCAGGTCCAACACATCAGAACAGTTTAACGCTGTACTCATACCTTCACATCCTCAAGCCGGAACCGGATGTTCTTTTCCTGCATCCATCTCGGCCAGATAGGGGGCCAACAGATTCCTCAGCATCATCCGGGCTCGGTGGAGCCGCACTTTGGTTGCGGATTCGCTGATGCCCAACGCTTCGGCTGTCTCCAGGGTGGAGAGGCCTTCCAATTCCCGCAGGATGAAGACCACACGCAATGTGTCGGGCAGCCGTTGGATGGCATCCTCCAGGATTTCCCGCAACTCTCCGCTCAGCACCACCCGATAAGGGTCGAACCGCCAGTCGGCCAGGTTTCGGGGCAGAACGGTGCCTTCCTCGGTTTCCACCGGCGCGTCGAGGGAGATGTGTTCCTCCCGCCGCTTGCGCAAGCGCATCAAGGCCGCGTTGGTGGTGATCCGGTACAGCCACGTGCCCAGTTGCGAATCTCCCCGGAAGGATGAGATCTTGTTGCACGCGCTGATAAACGCTTCTTGCAAGGCTTCTTCTGCCTCGTCTTCTGACCCCAAAATGCGCAGGGTGACCCGATAGAGTTTGGGGGAGTAGCGGCGCACCAGCTCCGCACAGGCTTGACGGTCGCCCGCGCGCAGGGCTGCCAGCAGCTCCTCCTCGGTGGCGTATGTCTGAACGTCATTCATTGGATGCACGTACTCCCGTTGACGTTACCAAAATACTGTGTGCTTTGTCCTCGTGTTCCTTCAGGGCGCGCAGGATCGCGTAGGGCTCTGCCGTGCCGTGGAGGAGGAGGGTGTAGTCCTCCCCGTCCACCAGAAAGACGAGAGGAAAGCGTAATCCCTCGCGCCGCGCGGCCCTCAGCAGGTGGAGGTACTCGCGCTCTACCCATTCATCTGCCGCGTCCACATGGCGTACTTCCAGGGGAAGAGGCCATTCCCGCTGGATGAAGAAGGAAGCGGCCCGCGCGAGTTGTTCGGATGTGTAGACAGGGCCACATGTCTTGCAGAACCGGTTCTCCTCTTCCCGGTGGCCAATGACCAGCACATACATGCTCAGATCCCCGCGGCCCGCCGAACGCGTTCTTTCAGAACCGGCCCGGGCAAGGCTCCGACCAGTCGGTCCACCGGCTGGCCGTTGCGGAAGACGATGAGGGTGGGGATGCTCATGACCCCAAAGGCCCGCGCGGTGTGGGGATTTTCGTCCACGTTGAGTTTGGCCACCAACAGTTGGCCCGCGTGTTCCCGCGCCATCTCTTCCAGCACGGGCGCAATCATGTGGCAAGGGGCACACCAGGGCGCCCAAAAGTCCACGACCACCGGGATGGGTGAGTTCTGGACCACTTGTTGGAAGGTGGCGTCTGTGACGTGAACAGGAGTATCCTGGACGTAGCTCGTTCCGGGGTGCCCACCACCGGAAGGTCGGGAGGTTTGTGCGCGGGGTTTGGCGCGGCTGAGGGGAATCGCGTCGCGGCCCTGCACCGGCCCGGAGGCCGGACGCCGACCCAGGAGTTCTTCCACCTTGCGCCGGAGTTCGCTTTCCCCCACTTCTCCGACAATGCGTTCCACTTCCTTCCCGTCCCGCACGAGGAGGATGGTGGGGACCGCGTCGATTTGGTATTTGCGGGCTGCGGTGGGAGTGTCGTTGATGTTGGCCTTTACAACGAGTAGATCGCCCGCGTAGTCTTGGGCAATGCGGGCCAACACGGGTTCCATCCGCTCACAGGGGGGGCATTTTCCCCGCCAGAAGAACACCAACACGGGAATGGGTGAACGTTCTACAGCTTTACCAAAGGCCATTTCCGAAACGTTGATGGGTTCGCGGAAGATAGGCACGTCTCCTCCCTCCTTTATACTCCTTCATGTCATGGTTCTAGTTGGTTGCCTTCACACAACCGCATCTCTTCGGGGGCAAGCTGTTTTAGGCATGATCTACTCATGCCGGGTACTCCACCTCTGACTGACTGACGGAATTCGTACTACCTTGGCGGCGGACGGGTCCGCGCCTTGGCGGGGCGCCGGTGTTCTCGCCCCGTGCCAGAAGAGAGTTTTGTGTGGTTTGCGGGTGAAGCCCGCCCGCAAACCACATAAAACAGTTCTCTCCGGGAAAGAGGTCAACGATCGCCTATCTCAGAAACGGCCCTCTTCCCGTTAAATGACATTCATCCTAGCCGCCACATGATGTCCAAAGTCCAATGTTGATATCTCTGGGGTTCTCTGGGGTGGCGGGCGGGAACGTCGGTGCCCGCCGCCGAGATGCTACGGAGTTTTTCCGCGGAACCAACGATGCCGAGGGGAATTGACGATTCGGGAGGTAGGGCAGCCTTTCCTAGGGTTACGCCTGGCCCTTGAGAGTCAGGACCTGATAAAAGCTCAGATCTCCTTCCCGGCCATCGGAGTAGAAGGATTCCACCACGGTCAAGCCCGCGGCACGGGCCCACGCGTCCACTTCTTCCTCCGTCACCTGGTGAACGTACCGATACCCATATCCGCCCTTCTTCCAGTCCAGGAGATAATCCCCCGGATCCACATCCTTCGCGGCCAATCCCACTTCTTCCCAGGGAACTATCTTGCGCCGCATACGTTCGCTGTAGAGGAAACGCCAGTGGGAGAGGATGAGATACCCCCCGGGTCGGAGGAGGGAGGCAGCTCCTCGCATAAAGGCCTCCCGCACGGCCGCTCCCGGGATGTGGTGTAAGACGGCAAGGGCCAACACCACATCAAAACGCGCGCGGTCCAAGACCCGCTCCCACCCGGGCTCCCCCACGTCCAGGAGCAGAAAGCGCGCACGCACGTGCCGGAGTGTCCGACTCTGTTCCCGGGCCTGGGCCAGCAAGCCCGCACTCCGGTCGACGCCCAAATACGTGACGGCCTTCCCGTGCGTATCCAAGAAATGGGCCACGCGTGCGTTCCCGCATCCCACATCCAGCACATGGCCCCGTTCCGGGAAATACCGTATAATGCGCTCGTATCCCGGCTGGGGGGCAAACCGGCTGGCCGAGAAGGACCGAGCAAAGGTCTCATAAAAATGGCGATTGATGTCCAAAAGTTGCTTTCGCACTTCCGGGCGCATGGATTACTCCGGGTTGTTCACGCATCGTCAATCGTTACTCGTTAGTATACCACGTCAGGTCTATGAAGGTGAGATCCTACACGACCGAAACCTATATCTTCGATGAAGAGGCCCTGTTGGAGGCCTTTGAACGCGCGCGGGACCTGGATGACCGCGAGGACGTGTACGAATGGATCAAACGGGACTACGCGCGCAAAACAGGACACATCCTTTCCAAAAGCCAGGCCATCGAAGGATATCGGCGTCTAGTGCGCGCAGGAAAACTTCCCCCCCATCGCAGCCTGGAAAGGCGGCTTCAGGTCAAGCCCATCCGGACCAGCTCCGGCGTTGCGCCGGTCACCGTCCTCACCAAGCCCTATTATTGCCCCGGGGAGTGCATCTTCTGCCCCACTTACCAGAACATGCCCAAGAGCTATGTGCCCGACGAGCCGGGGGCTCAGCGCGCGCTGCAAAACGAGTTCGACCCCTTCCGCCAGACGGCCAGCCGCATCCGCGCCTTTGAAGCCATAGGGCACAGCGCGGCCAAAGTGGAACTCCTCATCCTGGGCGGTTCCTGGTCCGCGTATCCCCGCTCCTACCGGGAGTGGTTCGTCAAACGCTGCTTCGACGCCATGAACGAGGTGGAGGCTCCCACCCTGGAGGAGGCCCATCAGCTGAACGAAACCTCAACCCACCGCAATGTGGGCCTGGTCGTGGAAACTCGACCGGATCTGGTCACCCCCAAGGAGATTCACCACATGCGTCGGTTGGGGGTCACCAAAGTCCAGCTGGGCGTGCAAAGCCTGGACGACCGGATCCTCGCGCTGAACAAGCGCGGACATACGGTGGAGGACACCCGCCGGGCCATCCGGCTCCTCCGAGGGGCGGGGTTCAAAATCGTGGTGCACTGGATGGCCAACCTCTACGGGGCCACCCCGGAATCGGACTACGAGGACTTCCAGCGCCTGTGGAATGACCCGGCTATCCGGCCTGATGAGCTGAAGATCTACCCCACCTCCCTTCTGGAGAACACGGAACTCTACCAACTGTGGAAAGAGGGGAAGTACACCCCGTACCCCGAGGACGTGCTCATCGATCTCATCGCCCGCTGCAAGACGCACGTCCCGCCCTACTGTCGCATCAACCGCATCTTCCGGGACATCCCCACGCCTCACATTGTGGCCGGGAACAAGAAGACCAACTTGCGCCAACTGGTGCACATGTACATGGCAGAAAAGGGCATGACCTGCCGCTGCATTCGCTGTCGGGAAGTGCGGCGGCACGCGGTCGATCCCGCGAGCCTGCGCTTGGAAACATACACCTATGAGACGGACATCAACCGGGAATATTTCCTCCACTACGTGACGCCCGACGACCGGATTGCCGGGTTCTTGCGCCTTTCCCTGCCCCACGGACCGGAAGTGGTGCCTGTGGAGGAGATCCGGCATGCGGCCATGATCCGGGAGGTGCACGTGTACGGTCCGGCCCTGCGTGTGGGGGAGGAGAGCGAGGGGGAGGCCCAACACCGCGGGCTGGGACGTTCCCTCATCGAGCGCGCGGTGGAGATCGCGCGGGAGGCGGGGTTCCGGGAATTGGCCGTCATTGCCGCCATTGGTACTCGGCCCTACTACCGACGTTTGGGCTTTCGGCGCCGTGACCTCTACATGGTGCGGCCCTTGTAAGGACTGGGCAAAGGTCCCTGACCGGCAAACAAGACTCGGCCGCGGACGGGCTCCCCTGCCCCTCATACCCCATCCGGGTTCATGCATTTCCCAACCTAAAACACTCTGTATATACTCTGACTGGTAGCATGAGCGCACTTTTCCGGAGAGAACCGTTCTGCGTGTTCGGCGGGCGAAACTCGCCAAACACACAGAACTCTTCCTGGCACAGGACGAAAACGTGGACGCCCTACCGAGGTGCGGACCCGTCCTCGGCCGAGGGATGAACGTCATTCAACGAGAAGGGGCCGTTTCTGAGCTAAGAGCTTGTCGATCTCTGTCCCGAAGGGAACTGTTTTGTGAGATGGGTGGGCTTCGCCCGCCCACCTCACAAAACTCTCCCTTGGCACGGGGCGAGAACGCCGATGCCCCGCCAAGGCGCGGACCCGTCCGCCGCCGGGGTACGACCGAGTTTTGCCCGTCAATAGGATGAACGTCATTCACCGGGAAGAGGTCCGTTTCTGA
>JAADDB010000121.1 GCA_013154135.1 Chloroflexota bacterium | reverse complement strand
TTCGCCCGCCCACCTCGCACACAAAACTCTTTCCCCGCACGGGGCGAGAACGTCGGATTTCCGCCAAGGTGCGGACCCGTCCGCCGCCGAGGTGCTACGGAGAACCGCGGAGAATGCGTCGGCCGGAGAACCATCCCGCGTCCCGCGGGGGCGCTTCCTGTTCAGCGGGTCCATTGATTGGTCCGCAACTGAGCCCGGGGGTTCAGCCCTGGGGTGTCGCATATGACCGCACATCGCCGTTCACAAACGGTACCGGCGCACTGCAGTGCGCCGGTCTTAATCGTTAATCGTCAATCGTTACTCCTTAGGCCCCGTCCCTTGCGGACGGGGATGCATCGACCGGCCCCCACCCAGCGCCGGCTGCCCAAAGCCCAAATTTTTATGAGTTCGATTTGACAAATCCCCCGCCTTGCATATGATGGGCTGTAATGTTGTCGACAACCGAACTTTCCCTGACGCTCTTATCCAGAGAGGTGGAGGGACCGGCCCTGTGAAGCCTCGGCAACCTGTTCGTCGGAGCTATGGCAGCCCACGAACAAGGTGCCAATTCCGGCAGATGTACCTGGAGTACTCTGGAAGATGAGAGCTCGTCAGCCACGTGTTGACAGGCCTCTTCCAGAAAGAGGCTTTTTTCTTGCCGGAGCCCTCCCCAGGTTGACGTGAGGAGGGCTTTTTCCATGATACATCCGAAAAAGGACACACACTGGACCATGGCATCCGGGTTTGCCACTCAAGCCGTTCACGCGGGCGAACAACACATCAACCCCTATCAAAGCATCACCACCCCTATTGTCCAGAGCTCCGCGTACGCGTTTCCCGACACCCAGGCCTTGATCACCTTCATGACCCATCGGAAGGAGCAAGCCTTACCCCCACACCAGGAATACGGTCGCTACGGCAACCCCACGGTCCGCGCGGCCGAGGCCAAACTCGCGGCCTTAGAAGGGGGAGAACAAGCCCTCCTCTTTGCCTCCGGCATGGCTGCCATCACCCTCACCCTCCTCTCCCTCCTGGAGCCGGGGGATCACCTGGTGATGACCGCGGACGCCTATCGCAAAACTCGGGCATTCGGCGCCACCTTCCTGCGGCGATGGGGGGTAGACGTGACCGTTGTTCCCTCCGCGGACTATCGGGCCCTGGCGGAAGCCATCACCCCGCGGACCCGCTTCATCTACTCGGAAACGCCGACCAACCCCTTCCTGCGGGTCTTGGACCTGGAACAAGTGGTCCACATCGCGAGGTCCCACGGGGTGCGAACCATCATCGACAGCACCTTCGCCACCCCCTATAACCTGCGCCCCTTGGCCTTTGGCGTGGACTTGGTCGTCCACAGCGTGACCAAATACCTGGCCGGGCACAACGACCTCCTGGCCGGCGTCCTCATCGGCTCGTCCGAACTGGTGGACCAGGTGCGGGAGGCTCAGGGCATGTTCGGCGCGGTTGTAGACCCGGGGGCCGCGTACCTCATCCTGCGGGGACTGAAGACCCTGGCCCTGCGTGTAGACCGACAAAATCACACGGGAATGGCCCTGGCCCGATTCCTGGAAACCCACCCGCGGGTGCGCCGTGTCTGGTATCCGGGGCTAACATCCCATCCCGACCACTCCATGGCCCGCCAACAGATGCGGGGATTTGGCGGGGTGGTCTCCTTTGAACTGGACGGCGGGATCGAGGAGACCCGGCGCTTTGTGGACGCATTGCGCCTGCCCCGTCTGGCGCCCAGCTTAGGTGGCGTGGAAAGTTTGGTCACCATTCCCGCGCTGATGAGCTATTTCGACGCCTCCCCTGAGGAACGCCGGGCCCAGGGAATCACCGACGGCCTGGTCCGTCTCTCCGTGGGGGTGGAGGAGACAGAAGATCTTCTGGAGGATGTGCGTCAAGCTTTGGCCACGTTGGACACTCCTGTGGCGACTATCCTGCAAGGACAAAGGAGATGACAATGCGCGTACTGAAGTTCGGTGGGACATCGGTGGGCTCTACAGAAGCGTTCGAACAAGTCAGTCGTGTGGTCGCGGGCGAACGGGAACGGGATCCCAGGCTGGTCGTCGTGACCAGTGCGATGGCCGGCGTCACCGACGCGCTCATCCGTTCCGCAAAAGCCGCGGCCGCGGGGGACGAGATGCCGTACCGGGAAGCCCGCAACGACCTCCTGGTCAAGCACCAAATCGTCGCGGGGCAGCTCATTGAGGATGGCATTGAGCGGGCCGCGATCAGTCACCTGCTGGACGAGAAACTGCGGGAATTCGAGCGCTTATGTCAGAGCATCTACGTCTTGGGCGAGCTGACCCCTCGGGGACTGGACGTGGTCTCCAGCTTGGGGGAACAGATGGCCGCTCCCCTCCTGGCCGCGGTCCTGCGGGCCCGGGGCATCCCGGCCCAGAGCGTGGACGCGCGGGAGATCATCGTGACCGATGACACCTTTGGTGCGGCCAATCCCCTTCTCGAGGAAACCTGCCGGCGGGTGCGGGAAAAGCTCCTTCCCATGCTGGAAGAGGGGACCGTTCCCGTGGTGACGGGTTTCATCGCGGCCACGCCCGAGGGGATCACCACCACCCTGGGCCGGGGAGGCTCCGACTACACGGCCGCGATCCTGGGCGCGTGTTTATCCGCGGAGGAAGTGCAGATCTGGACAGACGTGAACGGCGTGTTGACCGCGGATCCTCGCATCGTGCCCGACGCGCGTACCTTACCCGAGCTGTCCTACGTGGAAGCCGCGGAGCTGGCCTACTTTGGCGCCAAAGTCCTCCACCCTAAGACCATCCTCCCCGCGGTGGAAAAGGGAATTCCTATCCGGGTGCGCAACACCTTCGACCCGGATGGACCGGACACCCGTATCGTACCCGAGCCCAAGCCTGCTGGCACGCCGGTGAAAGCCATCACCGCCATCCGGGATCTGGCTTTGGTGACTGTGGAAGGTCGCGGTATGATGGGAGTACCCGGCATCGCGGCCCGCACCTTTGGCGCGGTGGCCCGGACAGGCGTGAGTGTCCTGATGATCTCCCAGGCCTCCTCAGAGCAGAGCATCTGCTTCGTCATCCCCTCCCGGGATGTGGAGCGGGTGGTCCTTTCCCTGCAGGAAGAGCTGGAGCGGGAACTTCGGCGGGGATTCGTGGACCACATTGAGGCCATGGAGAACATCGTCATCGTCGCGGTGGTCGGATCCTCCATGCGAGGGACGCCGGGCATTGCCGCGCGGGTGTTCGGCGCGCTGGGCGAGGCCAACATCAACGTCATCGCCATTGCCCAAGGGTCCAGCGAAGTGAACATCTCCCTTGTGGTGGGGGATGACCAAGCGGACGAAGCGGTGCGTCGCATTCACGCGGCCTTTGAGTTGCATCGGGTCGCGGAGTTGTGGGCCCAGGCCGGGGGATCGTTGTGAGGAGGTGGGAACGTCGTTGATGAAGTCTGAGGATTACATGCAACGCGCGCTGGAGCTCGCGCGCACGCGGGTCGGGCGTACCAGCCCGAACCCCACTGTCGGTGCGGTGATCGTCAAAGATGGACGCATTGTCGGGGAAGGTGTTCACTGGCGGGCCGGGGAACCTCACGCGGAGGTGAATGCCCTGCGTGAGGCCGGCGAGGAAGCCCGTGGCGCGACCATGTATGTCACTTTGGAGCCGTGCAGCCATCACGGCCGTACGCCTCCTTGTGTGGATGCCATCATTGCCGCGGGCATTCGGGAAGTCCACATCGCCACTATCGATCCCAACCCCCAAGTCGCAGGTCGGGGAAAGGCCATCCTCGAAGCCGCGGGCATCCGTGTGGTCCTGGGAGAGCATGAGGAGGAGGCCAGACGCCTCAACGAAGCCTTCATGCACTGGATCACCACCCGTCGGCCCTTTGTCATTGCCAAATTTGCCATGAGCCTGGACGGCAAAATCGCCACGCGCACCGGAGCATCCCGTTGGATCAGCGGGGAAGAGGCCCGCGCGTGGGTCCACACCCTGCGCGATCAGGTCGATGCCATCCTGGTGGGGGCGAATACCGTCCTGGCCGACGACCCCCGTCTGACAACCCGTTTGCCCAAGCCCGACGTGCATCACCCCGTGCGGGTCATTCTGGACAGCCGAGGTCGTGTGCCCCTGACCGCGCGCGTCTTCTCCCCCCACCTGCCCGGGGAGACGTGGGTGATGACGACAGAGGCCATGCCCCAGGAGCACCGTCGGGCGCTGGAGGCCCAGGGCGTGCGCGTGCACGTCCTCCCCGCGCGCGAGGAACGGGTGGATGTGGGCGCTCTTCTGGCGTTTCTGGGGGAACAGGAGATCACCTCCCTTTTGGTCGAGGGAGGTCCCACCGTGTTGGGGGCGTTTTTCGACGAGGGGCGGGTGAACAAGGTGCACGCGGTCATTGCCCCTCTCATCATCGGGGGGGAAGAAGCGCCTACAGCCGTCGCGGGCCGGGGCGTCGAGCATCCGGCTCAGGCGCCCCGGTTGCAGGAGGTGACGGTCGAGCGGTTGGGGGAGGATGTGCTGGTGACGGGGTATCTCCCCACCGGGGAGGGCGCAGGATGACGTCTTCGGCTTCCATACACTCCCTGTTGGACCGGGTAATGGCCCGCGGGTGGGCCACGCGCGAGGAGGCATATGCGCTGATCCGGGTATCCCGCGGGGATCTGGCCGCGGTGATGGCCGCGGCCTCGAGGATGCGGGATGAGGCCAAGGGGCGCGTGGTCACCTTTTCCCGGAACGTTTTCATCCCCCTGACGAACATGTGCCGCAACCGATGCGCGTACTGCACTTTTGTCAAAGCTCCCTCTGACCCCCGGGCTCACACGTTGACGCCGGAGGAGGTGCTGCGTATAGCCGAAGAGGGGGCGCGTCACGGGTGTCGGGAAGCGCTTTTCAGTTTGGGGGACAAGCCAGAGCTCCTGCACCGTCGAGCGCGGGAGGATCTTCGGCGGTTGGGGTATGATTCCACGTTCGCTTATTTGAAGGACATGTGTGCGCTGGTGTGGGAGGAGACAGGACTGTGGCCCCACGCGAATCCGGGGGTCCTCTCCTACGAGCAGATGGCCCAGCTCCGGGAGGTGACCGCGAGCATGGGACTGATGCTGGAGTCGGTGAGTGAGCGGTTGTTGCAGCCGGGGCAGGCCCATTACGGGTGTCCGGACAAGGTGCCGGCTGTGCGCTTGCGCATGATAGAGGACGCGGGGAAGTTGCGCATCCCTTTCACGACGGGCATACTTATCGGCATTGGGGAAACACCGGAGGAGCGGGTGGACAGTCTGTTGGCCATTCGGGATGTGCACCGTCGGTACGGGCACATTCAGGAGGTGATTGTCCAGAACTTTCGGGCTAAGCCGGACATTCCTTTCCGCGACCGGCCCGAGCCGGACCTGTTCGAGATGCTCCGCACGTTGGCCGTTGCTCGGCTCATTTTGGGTGGGGAGATGAACATCCAGGCGCCGCCCAACCTGTCCCCGGACGCGTATGGGGTGTATCTCCTCGCGGGGATCAACGACTGGGGCGGGATTTCCCCGGTGACCCGGGATCACATCAACCCCGAAGCCCCCTGGCCCAAGGAGGAAGAACTCCGTCGTGTGACCCACGCGGCCGGGTTCACCCTGGTGGAACGTCTACCGGTGTACCCTGAATATATGACGAGTCAAACGAGTAATGAGTAAAGGCGGGGCACATCAAAATGCCATTCAACCGGAAGGAACCCCGGTTTGGCCAGTCCACTTCATTCAACAAGGAAGCACTCGATGATTGCCACATTGGATGAGATCTTCACCAGCGTCTCCCCGCCGGTGGCCCGGATTTTGGAACGGGCGTTGGCGGGCGCGGACATTACCATGGAGGAGGGGGAGCGCCTGTTCCGCACCCAAGGTCCCGATCTCCTGGCCTTGATCGCGGTTGCGGATGAGCTCCGTCGCCGCACTGTGGGAGATCGGGTCACTTATGTGGTCACCCGGAACATCAACTTCACCAACATCTGCTACACCGGCTGTCGGTTCTGCGCGTTCGCACGCCAGGCCAAAGATCCGGATGCCTATGCCATGAGTGTGGATGAAATCGTGGCCCGGTCCCGAGAGGCGTGGTCCTGGGGCGCGACCGAAGTCTGCATCCAGGGGGGGCTCAATCCATATCTCCTCCCCACCGTGTATGAGGACATTGTCCGCGCGGTCAAGGAGGCCGTGCCGGATATCCACATTCACGCGTTCTCCCCCTTTGAGATCTGGTATGGAAGCCGACGTTTGGGCATAGATGAGGAGACTTTTCTCAGGCGACTGCAGGACGCGGGATTGGGCAGCATCCCCGGCACCGCGGCCGAGATCTTCGACCCGGTCATCCGGCGTCGGCTCTCCCGCAACAAACTGCCCACGGAAACCTGGGTTCGCATTGTCAAGACCGCCCACCGTCTGGGCATTCCGAGCACGGCGACCATCATGTACGGCCACATTGACGGGCCTGAACACTGGGCCCATCACCTGGACCTTATCCGCCGCGTACAGCAGGAGACGGGCGGGTTCACCGAGTTCGTCCCTTTGGGCTTCATTCACGAGAACACCCGCCTATACTTGGAAGATGGGGCCCGCCCGGGGCCCACGGGCATGGAGGAGTTGAAGATGCACGCGGTGGCCCGCATCATGCTCAACAACTGGATTCCCAACATCCAGGTTTCCTGGGTCAAGTTGGGGTACAGCATGGCCCAGATGTGCCTCAACGCGGGGGCCAACGACTTCGGTGGGACTCTCTTCGAGGAGAGTATTTCCAGCGCGGCCGGGGAAACCCCGGGGTCCTTCACCTCGCCCGAGACCTTCCAGCGGCTCATCCGGGATATGGGCCGCGTCCCCGCGGAACGGACGACCTTGTACACCATTGTGCGGGAATTCCCGGGACCTTGAACGGGTTACTCGTTAGGGGAAGGGCGGACGCGAAAAGGGGGAAGGGCATCGCCCTTCCCCCTTTGCAGACGCTCAAAAGGGTGTTTATTCTTCCCCTTGGATGATAATCTGCATTTGGTCCGGCAAATCCCCGGGCGTGAGCATTACTTGGTAGTGCTCATCCCCCTTGGCGACCTTGAACGAGGCCATTTGGGGCATTGCCGTCACATCGGACAGGGTATATCCAGCTTGTTGGAGCTTTTGCTGGTAGGCCGTGACTGCGGCTTCGAAGTCCTCTACCGGCGCGACGTACATGTACATGTTCCCCGTCTGCATGAGGAGTTCAGCCCCTTCGGGTAGGGGGATAGGGGCCGTGGTTTCCTCACTGCTCCCTTCTTTGCTCCCGGCCTTGACTTCCTCGGGCAGTTCGATCTTCACCGGTTCGTTGATCTTGTCCACCTCGTAGATCATCTCTTCGGTGACGTGAATCGGTTTGCCGTTCACCTTGGCCGTAGCTTTCCACACGTAGTGAGTTTTCAGGACAACGCCATCTTTGGTGGCGTAGACGTCCACTTGGGCGTCGGTGATCTTCACGTCTGTCACGGTCGCGTCTTCACCGACCAGCGGGATGAGGGAGTCGGGGGTGATAGGGTTGTCCAGCGCGTATGCCTCGGGGTTTGGCTTCAGGCGGTAGTGGATGGTCTCGATACCGTGGATCTTCTCTTTCCCCACCTTTTTCCACGCCTCCCCGGTGCCCGGTTCAAAGCGAGCGAGGGTGCTGTCGAACAGTTGTTGCCCCTGCTGCGCGGACATCTTCAGCCACGAGCCGTCGCTCTCGAACCACATGTTTTTCCCCACGCGGATGATCCGCGATGAGGACTCTTCTCCCCCTTGGTCGAGGCTTTTCACGATCACCTCTTCCACGTCTTCCTTGGCTGAGAAGCGGGAGATCATCTCCATGGGAACCACTTCTTTCTGCAGTTCGGGGGATTCCAGCCGGTAGATGAGCCGCGCTTCGAAGCTGTCGAACACTTTGCTCTTGTCCGGGAAGGTGAGGTCAAGGGCACCACCTTCTTCAGCCTGGGAGTCGGTTGGCTGCGACGCAGACGTGGGTGTGGGTTGGACTGCTTCGGTGGGCTTGGGGGTAGGTTTTTGAGGTGTGGGG